>NZ_AKVH01000096.1:0-140503 GCF_000278565.1 Pseudomonas sp. Ag1 | reverse complement strand
GAGGGAGCAAGCTCCCTCGCCACAGGTGATGTGCACGCGGCGGTATGTCGTTGCTGGCCGCCGGAACGATCTGCTTCCTCAAGCAAAAGTTGGAAGGCTTCTTGCAATACCGCCTCCAGGACGCTTCCCGGCGTCAAAAGTTTGCTTCAAGGAAACGAGGAATACCGGTGGATCGCTCTCAAATGCTCAGCACGGCCCGTGGCACCCTGACTGACCTCTCGCGAGGCAATCTGGGTGTGCCGTTGTTGTTGCTGGTGATGCTGGCAATGATGATGTTGCCGATGCCGCCGTTCCTGCTGGATGTGTTCTTCACCTTCAACATTGCGCTGTCGGTCGTCGTGTTGCTGGTGTGCGTATACGCCCTGCGGCCGCTGGATTTCGCGGTATTCCCGACCATCCTGCTGATCGCCACCCTGCTGCGGCTGGCGCTTAACGTGGCTTCCACCCGGGTGGTGATGCTCCACGGCCAGGACGGCCACGCCGCCGCGGGCAAGGTGATCCAGGCCTTCGGCGAGGTGGTGATCGGCGGTAACTACGTGGTCGGTATCGTGGTTTTTGCGATCTTGATGATCATCAACTTCGTGGTCGTGACCAAGGGCGCCGGGCGGATTTCCGAGGTGAGCGCGCGTTTTACCCTCGACGCGATGCCCGGCAAGCAGATGGCGATCGACGCCGACCTCAACGCCGGCCTGATCGACCAGAACCAGGCCAAGGCCCGTCGCCTTGAAGTCGCCCAGGAAGCCGAGTTCTACGGTTCCATGGACGGTGCCAGCAAATTCGTGCGCGGCGACGCCATCGCCGGCCTGTTGATTCTGTTTATCAACCTGATCGGCGGCATGGCGGTCGGCATCTTCCAGCACGGCATGACCTTCGGCGACGCCGGCAAGGTTTACGCGCTGCTGACCATCGGTGACGGTTTAGTGGCGCAATTGCCATCACTGTTGTTATCTACAGCTGCGGCGATCATGGTGACCCGTGCTTCGGGCTCCGAAGACATGGGCAAGCAGATCAGCCGGCAGATGTTTGCCTCGCCCAAGGCGCTGGCGGTGGCGGCAGGCATCATGGCGATCATGGGCATCGTGCCGGGCATGCCCCATGTCTCGTTCCTGAGCATGGCCGCCATGGCCGCCGGCGGTGCCTACCTGTTCTGGAAAAAACAAAACAACATCAAGGTGATTGCCCAGCAGGAAGTGGCGCGCCAGCAGGAACTGCTGCCATCGCCGGCCCGCGCCCTGGAAACCAAGGAACTGGGCTGGGACGACGTGACCCCGATCGACATGATCGGCCTGGAAGTCGGCTACCGCCTGATTCCCCTGGTGGATCGCAACCAGGGCGGGCAATTGCTGGCGCGGATCAAGGGTGTGCGCAAGAAGTTGTCCCAGGACCTGGGCTTCCTGATGCCCACCGTGCACATTCGCGACAACCTCGACCTGGCCCCGAGCGCCTACCGCCTGACCCTGATGGGGGTGATTCTGGCCGAGGCCGAGATCTACCCGGACCGCGAACTGGCGATCAACCCGGGCCAGGTGTTTGGCAGCCTCAACGGGATTACCGCCAAAGATCCGGCTTTTGGCCTGGAAGCGGTATGGATCGAAATCAGCCAGCGCAGCCAGGCGCAGTCGCTGGGCTACACCGTGGTCGACGCCAGCACTGTGGTCGCCACCCACCTCAACCAGATTCTGTACAAGCACTCCCACGAGCTGATTGGCCACGAAGAAGTCCAGCAACTCTTGCAATTGCTGGCCAAGGCCTCGCCAAAACTCGCCGAAGAGCTGGTACCGGGTGTGCTGTCCACCTCGCAACTGCTCAAGGTGCTGCAAGCGCTGTTGGCCGAGCAGGTGCCGGTGCGGGACATTCGCAGCATTGCCGAAGCTATCGCCAACAATGCCGCCAAGAGTCAAGATACTGCCGCCCTGGTGGCCGCAGTGCGCGTCGGATTGTCGCGTGCAATCGTCCAAAGCATTGTAGGGCTTGACTCCGAGCTGCCTGTTATCACCTTGGAACCAAGGTTGGAACAAATATTGCTCAATAGTATTCAGAAGGCTGGGCAGGGCGCTGATGAGGGCGTGTTGCTGGAGCCAAGCATGGCAGAGAAGCTGCAACGTTCGTTGATCGAGGCCGCGCAGCGCCAGGAAATGGAAGGCCATCCGGTGATCCTGCTGGTGGCTGGCCCCGTCCGGGCGATGTTGTCGCGGTTTGGACGCCTGGCTATACCGAATTTGCACGTATTGGCTTACCAGGAAATTCCTGACAATAAGCAAGTGACTATCGTCGCGACAGTAGGGCCCAACGGCTGAGGTAGTGGGATATGCAAGTGAAGCGTTTTTTCGCCGCCGATATGCGTCAGGCCATGAAACTGGTACGTGATGAGTTGGGCGCCGACGCTGCGATTATCGGTAACCGTCGTATTGCCGGCGGTGTGGAGCTGACGGCTGCCCTGGATTACAAACCCTCGGCCCTGGCGCCGCGCGTGCCGAACATGGAACTGGAAGACGAGCTGCGCAAGACCGCTTCACGCATTGTCTCGGCCCAGGCTGAACTGAGCATGCGTGGCGACAGCGACGCCTCCACCAATCGCCAGCTGTTCGCCGGGCTGCCGTTGACCGCGTCCGAGCCGCTGGTAGAGCCGACTTTTGTTGAACCACCGCGTCCTGCTGCGCCAGCCCCGGCGCCGGCGGTAGACCAGCGGGTGTTCGACTCGATGCGCTTCGAACTCAACGGCCTGCGTGAACTGCTGGAAGTGCAGCTGGGTTCGCTGGCCTGGAACCAGTTGCAGGGCAGCCAGCCACAACAGGCCAACCTGTGGCGTCGCCTGCAACGCATTGGCCTGTCCGGCCCGTTGTCCCGCGACCTGCTGCAACTGACCACGCAAATTGAAGAACCTCGCCAGGCCTGGCGCATGCTCCTGGCCCACCTGGCGCGGATGATCGTCACCCCGGAAATCGAACCCCTGGAAGAAGGCGGTGTGATTGCCATGGTCGGCCCGGCCGGCATGGGCAAGACCACCACCCTGGCCAAGCTGGCCGCACGTTACGTGCTCAAGTACGGCGCCCAGAACATCGCGCTGGTGAGCATGGACAGCTACCGCATCGGCGCCCAGGAACAACTCAAGACCCTGGGCCGCATCCTCAATGTGCCGGTGACCCACGTCGACCCGGGCCAGTCCCTGGCCAACGCCCTCGACCCATTGCTGCGCAAGCGCGTGGTGCTGATCGACACCGCCGGCCTGCAAGCCAGCGACCCGGCCCTGCGCATGCAGCTGGAAAGCCTGGCCGGGCGCGGGATCAAATCCAGAAACTATTTGGTGCTTGCCACTACCAGCCAGAAGCAGGTATTGACCGCCGCCTACCACAGCTACAAGCGCTGCGGGCTGGCGGGTTGCATCCTGACTAAACTGGATGAGACGGCAAGCCTGGGCGAAGTATTGAGCCTGGCAATCAGTCATGAATTACCGGTCGCCTACCTGACCGACGGGCCGCGGATCCCGGATGATCTGCATCTGCCGCGCCGTCATCAGTTGGTCAGCCGGGCTGTCAGCGTGCAAATGCAGGAAGAACCCAGTGAGGAAGCTATGGCTGACATGTTTGCTGACCTCTACCACAGCCCGAACAAGCGAGTTGGGTGAGGCATCATGGCTTTCTATTTAAAAATGACAGTGAAAAGTATCTACATCGATGGCCTGCCAGCAGTTCGCGCGGCCAACTTATGTAGCCTGCGTCTAAGCAAGACAAGGTAAAGAAATAAAATGGGCAGCATGCATCCCGTACAGGTGATCGCGGTGACCGGCGGCAAAGGTGGCGTCGGGAAAACTAACGTGTCAGTGAATTTGTCCCTGGCCCTGGCAGAGCTTGGCCGTCGCGTCATGCTGCTGGATGCTGACCTGGGGCTGGCGAACGTCGACGTTCTGCTGGGACTGACGCCCAAACATACCCTGGCCGATGTCATCGAAGGCCGCTGTGAGCTGCGCGACGTACTGTTGCAAGGCCCCGGCGGGATTCGCATCGTGCCGGCCGCTTCCGGCACCCAGAGCATGGTGCACCTGAGTCCGGCGCAACATGCCGGCCTGATTCAGGCGTTCAGCGACATTGGCGACAACCTCGACGTACTGGTGATCGACACCGCCGCCGGGATCGGCGAGTCGGTGGTCAGTTTCGTGCGCGCAGCCCAGGAAGTGTTGCTGGTGGTGTGCGACGAACCCACCTCGATCACCGACGCCTACGCCCTGATCAAACTGCTCAACCGCGACTACGGCATGAACCGCTTCCGCGTGCTGGCCAACATGGCCCAAAGCCCGCAGGAAGGGCGGAATCTGTTCGCCAAGTTGACCAAGGTCACGGATCGCTTCCTCGATGTCGCCTTACAATACGTTGGCGCAGTTCCTTACGACGAGTGTGTGCGCAAGGCCGTGCAAAAGCAGCGTGCGGTCTATGAAGCGTTCCCTCGTTCGAAGTGCGCATTGGCGTTCAAGGCTATTGCCCAGAAGGTCGATACCTGGCCGTTGCCCGCCAATCCCCGGGGGCATCTGGAGTTTTTCGTCGAGCGATTGGTGCATCAGACGAGCGCAGGACCGGTGCTATGACAGCCAGCGGCTACAACCTTTACAAGAAGTCGGCACGTGACAGTCAAGTCGAATTGATCGAGCGCTATGCGCCCCTGGTCAAGCGCATTGCCTATCACCTGCTGGCGCGCTTGCCTGCCAGCGTGCAGGTCGAGGACTTGATCCAGGCCGGGATGATCGGCCTGCTTGAAGTGTCGACCAAGTACGACGCGAGCAAGGGCGCGAGTTTCGAGACATACGCGGGTATCCGTATCCGTGGGGCCATGCTCGATGAAGTGCGTAAAGGTGATTGGGCGCCGCGATCAGTGCACCGCAATACGCGGATGGTGAGTGACGCAATTCGCTCAATTGAAGCAAAAACCGGTCGC
The DNA here is from genome assembly GCF_000278565.1 of Pseudomonas sp. Ag1. Classification (NCBI taxonomy): domain Bacteria; kingdom Pseudomonadati; phylum Pseudomonadota; class Gammaproteobacteria; order Pseudomonadales; family Pseudomonadaceae; genus Pseudomonas; species Pseudomonas sp. Ag1. The sequence goes on along the minus strand of NZ_AKVH01000096.1, from coordinate 135,577 downwards.
GACGCTAAAGATCATGAAGTTGCGGCCGAACTCCAATTGAGTCTCGACGATTACTACGGGATTTTGAACGATACCTTGGGCAGCCGGCTGTTCAGTTTCGACGACCTTTTACAGGACGGCGAACATGAAGGGCTGCACGAGGACGGCGCGAGTGCCCATCTCGAACCGTCACGGGACCTGGAAGATGAACGCTTCCAGAGCGCGCTGGCGGACGCGATAGCCAATTTGCCGGAGCGTGAGCGACTGGTGTTGGCGCTGTACTACGACGAAGAGCTGAACCTCAAGGAAATCGGTGAGGTCCTGGGGGTCAGCGAATCGCGGGTCAGCCAGTTACACAGCCAGTGCGCGGCCCGCTTGCGGGGGCGTTTGGGAGAGTGGCGAGCGCGCTGACAGGCAGTGTGGGGACACTGCGAACGATACCGTCCAGGCCCTGCGCCCGGACGGGCTTGGCCCGTGGTGCGCCCCCGGTAGTCCTTTTTGTGTAACGCCTGTTGATTGATATGGCGCGCCCAGGTGCTGGGCGCGTTTAAGACTGCTTGGAGGTCGAATTGGACAAGAACATGAAAATCCTCATCGTTGATGACTTCTCAACGATGCGGCGGATCATAAAAAACCTGTTGCGTGACCTTGGGTTCACTAACACGGTCGAGGCGGATGACGGTATTACGGCGATTCCGATCCTCAACAGCGGGAGCATCGACTTTCTGGTAACGGACTGGAACATGCCGGGCATGACCGGTATCGATCTGCTGCGCCACGTGCGCGCTGATGAAAAACTGCGCAGCCTGCCTGTGCTGATGGTGACCGCTGAAGCCAAGCGTGAACAGATCATCGAAGCCGCCCAGGCCGGGGTCAACGGCTACGTGGTCAAGCCATTCACTGCACTGGCCTTGAAAGAGAAGATCGAAAAGATCTTCGAACGCATCGGTCATTGATGCTGCCACGGGGGAGCTATGGAGCATAAAGAATCATCGCAGGCCGACTTTGAGTCGACCCTGAAAAAACATGCTCATCAACTCGTCGAAAGCCTTGAAAGAGGCCAGTTCGGCGACGCGGTGCAGTTGATCCATGAGCTCAACCAGACCCGTGACCGCGGCCTGTACCAGGAAGTGGGCAAGCTCACCCGTGAGTTGCACAGTGCGATAGTCAATTTTCAGATTGACCCGCACATGCCCCAGGCCGAGGAAATCTCGCAGATCACGGATGCCACCGAACGCCTGTCCTACGTGGTCAGGCTGACTGAGGCGGCGGCCAACCGCACCATGGACCTGGTGGAAAACGCCACGCCTCTGGTCAACGGTATGGCCAGTGAAGCCAAGGCCCTGAGCACTGACTGGGGCCGGTTCATGCGTCGGGAAGTGGGCGCTGAGGAGTTTCGTGAGCTGGCGCGTCGGGTCGAGGGCTTTTTGTCCCGCAGCGAGCAGGAAAACCGCACGGTTTCCAGCAACCTCAATGACATTCTGCTGGCCCAGGATTACCAGGACCTCACCGGTCAGGTGATCAAGCGTGTGACCCAACTGGTCACCGAAGTAGAAAGCAACCTGCTCAAACTGGTGTTGATGGCGGGCCAGGTCGACCGGTTTGCCGGCATCGAACATGACCGCGCAGCGATCCTTTCTGAAAAAGATCCACAAAAACACCTCGCCAAGGGTGAAGGTCCGCAGATTCATGCCGATAAACGTGAAGACGTTGTATCCGGGCAAGACGACGTAGACGATTTGCTGTCCAGTTTAGGCTTCTAAGGAGCACACCCATGAGCTTCGGCGCCGATGAAGAAATCCTTCAGGATTTCCTTGTAGAGGCCGGCGAAATTTTAGAGCAACTGTCCGAACAACTGGTCGAGCTGGAAAGCCGACCGGATGATGCGAACCTGCTCAATGCAATTTTTCGCGGTTTTCATACTGTAAAAGGGGGCGCCGGCTTCCTCCAGCTCCACGAGCTGGTGGAGTGCTGTCACATCGCCGAGAACGTGTTCGACATTCTGCGCAAGGGTGAGCGGCACGTCGACTCGGAACTGATGGACGTGATCCTGGAAGCACTGGACGCGGTCAACGGCATGTTCAGTGAAGTGCGCGAGCGCGCACCGATCACTGCCGCCACGCCGGAACTGCTGGCCGCCCTGGCGCGCCTGGCGGAACCTGCGGCCAACGCTCCCGTGGTGGAAGCAGTGGCTGAGCCGGTTGCCGAGCCTGCGGGCGACGTGACCGACAGCGAATTTGAACAACTGCTGGACTCGCTGAACGCCGTCAAGGCCGAAGCCGAAGCGCCGGCAGCCAGTGCGCCGGCCATGGTGCCGACCACCGAAGACATTACCGACGCCGAGTTCGAGTCGTTGCTCGACCAGTTGCACGGCAAGGGCCAGTTTGCCCCGGACGCGGTGGCCGCAGCGCCAGCGCCAACGGAAGCCGCGGCGCCCGTCAGCAATGAAATCACCGACGACGAATTTGAAGCGCTGCTGGACCAGTTGCACGGCAAAGGCTCGTTTGCCGCCGAGGCTCTGCCGGAAGTCGCCGCAACGGCCGCCGCGCCTGCGGCACCCGCTGCTGCGCCGGCCGCCGATGGACTGATCTCCGATCACGAATTCGAAGCCCTGCTGGATGAACTGCACGGCAAGGGCAAGTTCACCGAAGTGGTCGGCGCTGCTGCACCGGCTGCTGCCGCAGCTGTCGCAACACCGGCTCCTGCCGCCAAGGCTGCCGCGCCTGCCGCAGCGAAAGCGGCTCCGGCTCCGGCTCCGGCTCCAGCACCGGCCCGGGCTGCCACGGCTGCCCCGGCCCCGGACAAGCAACCGGCCAGTGAAGCCGAAACCACCGTGCGGGTTGATACCGCGCGCCTGGACGACATCATGAACATGGTCGGCGAACTGGTGCTGGTGCGTAACCGCCTGGTGCGCCTGGGCCTGAACAGTGGCGACGAGGCCATGCAAAAGGCCGTGTCGAACCTCGACGTGGTCACCGCAGACCTGCAGACCGCCGTCATGAAGACCCGGATGCAGCCGATCAAGAAAGTCTTCGGGCGTTTCCCGCGCCTGGTTCGCGACCTGGCACGCCAGCTCAAGAAAGAGATCAACCTGGAACTGGTGGGTGAAGAAACCGACCTCGACAAGAACCTTGTCGAGGCCCTGGCCGACCCGCTGGTCCACTTGGTGCGCAACGCGGTCGACCACGGTGTCGAGACGCCGGAAGAGCGCGAAGCCTCGGGCAAGAACCGCCAGGGCAAAGTGATCCTGGCGGCCGAACAGGAAGGCGACCATATCCTGCTGTCGATCACCGATGACGGCAAAGGCATGGACCCCACGGTACTGCGCAACATTGCAGTCAAGCGTGGGGTGATGGACAAGGACGCCGCCGACCGCCTCACCGACACCGAGTGCTACAACCTGATCTTCGCCCCGGGCTTCTCCACCAAGACCGAGATTTCCGACGTGTCGGGCCGTGGCGTGGGCATGGACGTGGTGAAGACCAAGATCAGCCAGCTCAACGGCTCGATCAACATCTACTCGACCAAGGGCCAGGGCTCGAAGATCGTCATCAAGGTGCCGTTGACCCTGGCGATCATGCCGACCCTGATGGTGATGCTGGGCAACCAGGCGTTCGCCTTCCCGCTGGTCAACGTCAACGAAATCTTCCACCTCGACCTGTCGCGCACCAACGTGGTGGACGGCCAGGAAGTGGTGATCGTGCGCGACAAGGCGTTGCCGCTGTTCTACCTCAAGCGCTGGCTGGTGGCTTCGGCCAAGCATGAAGAGCAGCGCGAAGGCCATGTGGTGATTCTTTCCGTGGGCACCCAGCGTATCGGCTTCGTGGTCGATCAACTGGTGGGCCAGGAAGAAGTGGTCATCAAGCCTTTGGGCAAAATGCTGCAGGGAACCCCGGGCATGTCGGGTGCGACCATTACCGGTGACGGTCGGATCGCGCTGATTCTGGATGTTCCGAGCATGCTCAAGCGTTACGCCGCACGGCGTATTTGATTCGGCCCGGGCAGGGCGGTTGTCCCTCGCCCGGCCTAACGGAGTGTTTATGGTAGTCAAGGTCCTGGTGGTGGACGATTCGGGTTTCTTCCGTCGCCGCGTCTCGGAAATTCTTTCATCGGATTCCAATATCCAGGTGGTCGGCACGGCCACCAACGGCAAAGAGGCGATCGATCAGGCCCTGGCGCTCAAGCCGGACGTGATCACCATGGACTACGAGATGCCGATGATGGACGGCATCACGGCGGTGCGGCACATCATGCAGCGCTGCCCGACGCCGGTGTTGATGTTCTCCTCGCTGACCCACGAAGGCGCCCGGGTCACCCTGGATGCGCTGGATGCCGGCGCGGTGGACTTCCTGCCGAAGAATTTCGAAGACATCTCGCGCAACCCCGAGAAGGTCAAGCAGATGCTCTGCGAGAAGGTGCACAGCATCTCCCGCAGTAACCGTCGCAGCCTGTTCAGTGCGCCGGCGCCCGCTCCCGTTACGCCGCCACCGGCCGCCCCGAGCACCTTTGGTCGCCCGGCGCCGGCACCGGTTGCGCGCCCGGCCGCCGCCCCGGTGCGTACGGCTGCGCCCGCCGCGCATTCACCTGCGCCCAAGCGCAAGGCCTACAAGCTGGTGGCCATCGGTACGTCCACCGGCGGCCCGGTGGCCTTGCAGCGGGTGTTGACCCAATTGCCGGCCAACTTCCCGGCGCCGATCGTGTTGATCCAGCACATGCCGGCCGCGTTCACCAAGGCGTTCGCCGAGCGCCTGGACAAGCTGTGCCGCATCAGCGTCAAGGAAGCCGAGGATGGCGACATCCTGCGTCCGGGTCTGGCGCTGCTGGCCCCTGGTGGCAAGCAGATGATGGTCGATGGCCGTGGTGCGATCAAAATCCTGCCGGGTGACGAACGCCTGAACTACAAGCCGTGTGTGGATATCACCTTCGGGTCTGCGGCCAAATCCTACGGCGACAAAGTTTTGGCGGTGGTGTTGACCGGCATGGGCGCCGACGGCCGTGAAGGCGCGCGCCTGCTCAAGCAGGGCGGCAGCGCGATCTGGGCCCAGGATGAAGCCAGCTGCGTGATCTATGGCATGCCCATGGCCATCGTCAAGGCCGACCTGGCCGACGCCGTCTACAGCCTCGACGACATCGGCAAGCACCTGGTGGAGGCTTGCCTCTGATGGATGTATTGAGCCTGATTGGCATCATCATGGCGTTTGTCGCGATTATCGGCGGCAACTACCTCGAAGGCGGCCACCTGGGCGCCCTGGCCAACGGCCCGGCAGCGTTGATCGTGATCGGCGGCACCGTGGGCGCGGCGTTGTTGCAGTCGCCCATGAGTTCGTTCAAGCGCGCGATGCAGATCCTCATCTGGATCATCTTCCCGCCGCGTGTCGACTTGCCGGGCGGCATCGACCGCGTGGTCAACTGGAGCCTCACGGCGCGCAAGGAAGGCCTGCTCGGGCTGGAAGGCGTGGCCGATGCCGAGCCCGACAGCTACGCCCGCAAAGGCCTGCAACTGCTGGTGGACGGCGCCGAGCCGGAAGCGATTCGCAGCATCCTCGAAGTGGACTTCTACACCCAGGAAAGCCGCGACATCAACGCTGCCAAAGTCTTTGAAAGCATGGGCGGCTACGCGCCGACCATCGGCATCATCGGTGCGGTGATGGGCTTGATCCACGTGATGGGCAACCTGGCCGATCCGTCGCAACTGGGCAGCGGGATTGCCGTGGCGTTCGTCGCCACCATCTACGGCGTGGCCAGTGCCAACCTGGTGTTGTTGCCGGTGGCCAGCAAGCTCAAGTCGATCGCCCTGCGCCAGTCGCGTTATCGCGAGATGTTGCTCGAAGGCATCCTCTCGATTGCCGAGGGTGAAAACCCGCGCTCCATCGAATTGAAGCTCCAGGGCTTCATGGATTGATGGGAGGTATTTGTTGTGAGCCGTCGCCGCCGCGAGCCTGAAGAACACGTCAACCATGAACGCTGGCTGGTGTCCTACGCCGACTTCATTACGTTGCTGTTCGCGTTTTTTGTGGTGATGTACTCCATTTCCTCGATCAACGAAGGCAAGTACAAAGTCATTTCCCAGGCGCTGATTGGCGTGTTCAACGACGCTGACCGCGCCCTCAAGCCGATACCCATTGGCGAAGAACGCCCCAAGACCGTGACCCCGGCCAAGCCGCTGGTCAACGACAGCGATGAAACCGCCGCCGGCATCGCTGGCACCAGCGACCCGCTGAAAAGCATCGCCGATAACATCAGCGCGGCCTTTGGCGACCTGATCAGCTCCAACCAGATGACCGTGCGCGGCAATGAGTTGTGGGTCGAGATCGAACTCAATTCCAGCCTGCTGTTCGCCAGTGCCGATGCAATGCCCAGCGACCAGGCGTTTACCATCATCGACAAGGTGGCGGCGATTCTGAAGCCGTTTGAAAACCCGGTCCACGTTGAAGGCTTTACCGATAACCTGCCGATCAGTACCGCGCAGTACCCGACCAACTGGGAGCTGTCTTCGGCCCGGGCGGCGAGTATTGTACGAATGCTCGCGATGCAGGGTGTGAACCCCGGGCGCCTGGCGTCGGTGGGTTACGGCGAGTTCCAGCCGGTGGCCAATAACGCCACGGCGGAAGGCCGTGCGCGCAACCGTCGGGTGGTGCTGGTGGTGTCGCGCAACCTGGACGTACGCCGCAGCCTGACCGGTACCGGCACTGCCAATGCAACACCGGATGCCGCCTTGAAGCGGGCTGGCACACAAACTGCACCAGCGCCCGTAAAGGCGCCGGTTCGCGGGAGTGCCGTCAATTCTCCGTCACCGGCTCTATAACCCCATGCAATTTCTCGGTCGAGCCTGTGCCTGCCGGGAGGAACAATCCGAATGAGAGTCTGGGCAGTTGCCAATCAAAAGGGTGGTGTCGGTAAAACCACCACGTCCATCGCCTTGGCCGGCTTGCTGGCCGAGGCCGGCAAGCGTGTGGTCGTGGTCGACCTGGACCCCCACGGCTCCATGACCAGCTATTTCGGCTATGACCCGGATGCCCTGGAACACAGTTGCTACGACCTGTTCCTGCACAAGGGCAGCGTGCCGGCCGACTTGCCGGGGCAACTGTTGCTGCCTACCAGCAATGAAAAGATCTCGCTGTTGCCGTCCAGCACCGCCCTGGCCACCCTTGAGCGCCAGTCGCCGGGGCAGAGCGGCCTGGGCCTGGTGATCGCCAAGACCCTGGCGCAGCTGTGGCAGGACTTCGACTACGCGATCATCGACAGCCCGCCGTTGCTCGGCGTGCTGATGGTCAACGCCCTGGCCGCCAGCCAACAGCTGGTGATCCCGGTGCAGACCGAGCACCTGGCCGTCAAGGGCCTGGAACGCATGGTCAGCACCCTGGCGATGATCAACCGCTCGCGCAAGCAAGCGCTGCCGTTCAGCATCGTGCCGACCTTGTTTGACCGCCGTACCCAGGCGTCCCTCGGCACCTTGCGGGTATTGCGCGATGCTTATCCGGACACCATCTGGCAAGGCTACATCCCGGTGGACACGCGCCTGCGAGATGCGAGCCGGGCAGGGCTGACGCCGTCGCAGTTCGACGGCAAGAGCCGTGGGGTGCTGGCGTATCGGGCGTTGCTCAAGCACCTGTTGTCCCAGCAACTTGTGGCGCAGGTGGCATGATGGTCATAAACAGCCCTGTAGGAGCCTGGCTTGCCAGCGATGCAGACGCCGCGGTTTTCCTGACCAAACCGGCTCTCGATTCAAGTCCGGACACTCACAGGCCGATAACCTCTGAATACAGGGTTGATGGGGCTTGCGCGTGGGCATACAGATGAACCGTCCCGTTGATTTCAAGACCCGGCCGCAGCTGGCGCTGGAGTCCTACCTGGACGCCTTGCTCCAGGACGCCACCGAGGACATGCCGGAACCGATTCTGATCCTCGATGAAGTCATCGAGCCTGAACCTGCTGCCCTGGACGAGTTTCAGTTGGCGGTCCTGGAAGAACAGGCCCGTGATGCGTTGGTGGTTCCCGTAGCAGTTCCTGTACCGGTTGCTGTGCCCGTCGAGCCTGTGGTGATTGCGCCTGTAGTGGTCGAACCGGTGGTTGAGGTTCACCTCCCGCCGAGCATCGCGCCGCCGCCGGTACAGGGCGACGGTCGCCCGGTGTGGGCTGCGGAGCCGTTCGAATGTTTGCTGTTCGATGTCGCCGGGCTGACCCTGGCGGTGCCGCTGGTGTGCCTGGGGTCGATCTACTCCCTGGAAGGCCAGGAGTTGACGCCGTTGTTCGGCCAGCCGGATTGGTTCCTCGGGATCCTGCCGAGCCAGCAGGGCAACTTGAAGGTATTGGACACCGCGCGTTGGGTGATGCCCGACCGCTACCGCGATGACTTCCGCCAGGGCCTGCAATACGTTATTTCGGTCCAGGGCTACGAGTGGGGGCTGGCGGTGCATCAGGTCAGCCGCTCATTGCGCCTGGACCCGAACGAAATCAAATGGCGCAGCCACCGGGGCCAGCGGCCATGGCTGGCGGGCACTGTGATCGAACACATGTGCGCGTTGCTGGATGTCGCCGAACTGGCGGAGTTGATTGCCAGCGGCGCGGTAAAAGCCATGCCGCTGAACAAACGCACTTGATAACAAGCAGCAGCGCTACGGCGCTGCCCAAGAACACACACCGTAACCAACGGTATTTGAAGGGGTCTGGAGTATGAACAAGTCAGTGTCCGCACAAGGTCTGGTGGATGATCCAATCCTGCAATGGGTCACCTTCAAGCTGGACAACGAGTCCTACGGCATCAACGTGATGCGTGTGCAGGAAGTGCTGCGCTACACCGAAATCGCTCCGGTTCCGGGTGCCCCAAGCTATGTGCTGGGCATCATCAACCTGCGCGGCAACGTGGTGACCGTGATCGACACCCGCCAGCGTTTTGGCCTGGTGCCGACCGAAGTCAACGACAACACCCGCATCGTGATCATCGAAGCCGACAAGCAAGTGGTCGGGATCATGGTCGACAGCGTGGCGGAAGTGGTTTACCTGCGCCAATCCGAAGTCGAGACTGCGCCGAACGTCGGCAACGAAGAATCGGCCAAGTTCATCCAGGGTGTCTGCAACAAGAACGGCGAACTGCTGATTCTGGTTGAGCTGGACAAGATGATGAGCGAAGAAGAGTGGCAGGACCTGGAGAATATCTGATTGTTTCTTGAGGTAGCGGTGATCGTCCTGGCCATCCTTTGGGCCGGGACCCTGGGCTTCCTGCTGCGTTATGTTCGCCAGCAACGGGAATTGGCCACTCGACAAGTCGAGCGCGACGCTGTGCGCGACCGGCGGATCCTGGAACTGGCCAAGCGGGTCGACCACTTCCAGCAAAGTGCGGTGCGTGTGGGGGATGAAGTGCACGAGCTGCGTTCGGTGCTGGCGCCGTTGCCGGACAAGCTGTCGGCACTCGAGCAGCGTGACCCGTCGAGCCTCTCATTCGCCCAGGCGGCGAAGCTGGTGGGCATGGGCGCCACGGTGGATGAGCTGACCCAATCCTGCGGGTTGACCCAGGCTGAAGCGCAGTTGATGAGCCGGTTGCACAAGGACAACTGAAGGTTACGAGCTGCAAGCGCTATTGCTTGCAGCTTATAGCCGGTGCCGGTTGCTCAGCCATTCGGCCATGGTCGAGTCCTCCAAAGCATATTCACCACGGTTGGCTTTCCAGACCAACTCCTTCTCCCGCAGCACTTCCAGTGCTTTCTGCACGTTTGGCGTGCTGGCGTTCGGCTCGACCTGGGCCTGCTCCAGCTTGCGGTTCACATCCTGGAAGGTTTTCTCCGCAAAAGGCGAGAACGCCTGCTTGCCCAGGGTTCGTTCGCCCATCACTTCGAGCACCGCCTGTTGCAGCGGCGAGAGGTCGTTGTAGGCGCTCTCGTAGTCGCTCCAGATGCCGGCCTGGTGATTGAGTGCCCCGGTCCTCAGCAACTCGCCAAGGTTGCTGGCTTCGCCAAGACCCACGCTCACTTCGGTCAGTAGTGTGTTGAGCATTTCCGGGCGCCGGCCAACGAGCTGGAAGGCATAGTCCATGTCCTCCAGGTTGAACTGGTTGGTCGCGGCCAGGCGCTGGTTCCAGAGGTCCGTCACGAACTCGACGAAATCCCGGCTCAACAGCGGGAACGGTGTGATGTGGGCGCCGAAGAACGGTTGTTTGCTCTTGAGTACCAGGTTGGCCAGTTTGTCCCGGCTGGAGCCGGTGAAGACCAGGCGCAGGCCATCGGCCGTGCTGCTGCCGTTGAGATGATCCCGTGCCGCCTTGAGGGCGAACATGGCGTTCACCCCGCCTTCGCTGTTGAGGGCGTGCTGGGCCTCGTCCACGATCAGCACGATCATTTGCCCCGAGACCTGGTGCAGCACGTCCAGGGCGTGGCTGAGCGTGGTGCCGGCGGGCAGTTGAGGCTTGGTGAAATCCCAACTCAAGGTGCGCAGCAGGCTGATCTTGTCGATACCGGCCTTCTTGGCCGCTTTGCTCACTGCGCTTTCGAACTCGCCCAGGGCTTTGCCGATGGCGCCGGAGATCAGTTCGGCGGGGTCGACTTCACGGTTCATCCACAGGTCCACGTACACCGGCAGCCAGCCCCGGGCCTTGCACTCGGGGATAAGGTCGTTGCGCAGGAACGTACTCTTGCCGGTACGGCGCGGAGCCGCGAGGAACATGCCGGAGCTGTAGTCGGCAAATGACTCGCCTGCCAGATCACGGGCGAGCGCTTCGGCGAGTAGCCTTCGACTGAGAATCGGGCGGGTAGGGCTCATGGGTTTATCCTGAACTATCGGGTTTGGGATAATCTATACCTCGAAAGATATAATTGCTATACACCACCCACCGCAACTGATCATTCCCACGCTCTGCGTGGGAATGCATCCCGTGACGCTCCGCGTCACCCCTGCGCAAGACTTGAACGTTGCAGCGCCGGTTGGACGCGGAGCGTCCGAGGCGGCGTTCCCACGCAGAGCGTGGGAACGATCAGCCGGCTCCCACCTTAATAATCGTCGCCTCTTTCCGTCACATCCCGCTCCACCGGCCCCGCGTCCGGGTCGTAGCCCACCGGGAACTTGCCCTTCAGCGTCCAGGCAAACGCGATGATCTCGGCGACGGTGCGGTACAACTCTTCCGGGATGCTGTCGCCCAACTCCATGCGTGCCAGTAATTTGACCAGCTCGGCATTTTCGTAAATCGGGACTTCGTTCTCCCGGGCCAGCTTGAGGATGGCTTCGGCCAGGGCATCGTCGCCCTTGGCGGTCAGGGTCGGCGCTTGTTGCCCGTCGTATTTGAGGGCGATGGCCTGGCGGGGCGGGTTGGGGTTTTTCATGCGGTTTCATCCACCCAGCGTTGTTCAAGCCCGGTTTTCGGGCCCCGTGGTGGGGTACCGAGGTGGCAGTCGAGGTCGCCGACGTTGAGTCCCGACGACACCAGGCGCTCGCGCAGGCTGCCCAGGTGGCTTTCGATCAGGCTGGCGGTGAAGGGCCGGGTCGCCCACAACTGGCTCGACAGTTTGCCCTGGCTCAGTTGCGCCTGGACCTGCAACGGGCCGAGCGGCTCCATGTCGAGCGCCATTTCCACGCGCCAGAGCATTTGCTTGGGATCCTTGCTGTCCTTGCGTTCCGGCTGTTCCTTGTCGGGCGCCGGTTCTTCCCGCTGGAACTTGACCTGCAACGGCACGATGTCCTGCAAGGTGCGCATGGGGATTTCCAGCTGCCAGGTGGTCAAGAGCTTGCCGTCGGCGGTGGTACCGGTCTGCTCCAGGCTCGACAGCTGATGGCTTTGCAGGCGGGAGATGGCCCCGGCGGCCAGGCGCAGCAGGTTTTCCAGGTCACTTTCACCTTCCAGGCGTTGCATCAGCCGATCGGGCAGCGGAAAGCCTGCGGGCGCCTGCCTGGCGCCGACCTGGCCGAGGGTGCCCAGCGGGCTGCGTACGAAGCTGGGCAGCAACTGCGCCAGGGTGTTGGCAGCGAGGATCGCATTCAGATTGGTGCTGGCGGGCAGGGATGGCAGCAGGTCGGCGACGAAGCGCAGCAGCGCGCCTTTCATGTCCAGCGGCGGTATCTGCGGGTTTTGCCCGGCCAGCAACTTGGCTTCGAGGAAGGTCCCGCTGTTCTGGATCAGTTGCGCCAGCACCTTGGGGTTGCTGGCCTGGGCCAGGTCGGGCAGGCCGGCGAGCAAACGCTCGGCGGCGGCGCGCAGGTCGGCCCCGGTGCTGTCGCTGCTGGTCGCCGGCAGGCTTTGCAGCGCGGTGAACACCACGTCCAGCGAGCCCTGGCGGCTTTGCTGGGTGGAGAGTTGCTGGGCCACGGCCAATTGGTCCTGGCGCCCGCTCAGCGGTACAAAGCTCAAGGTCTGCGCACTTTGCACCACGGCGCTGAGCAGGCTGCCGACGCGCAAGGGCTGCGGGCTTTCGACGGTCAGGGTCGCGCCGCTGAGGACGTTATTGAGCACCGACACCAGTGAGCGATACACCACCGGCTGGTTGGCGCCCTGTGGCAGCGCCTGGGTGGTCAGCACCTTGCCTTGCAGCAGGGTGCCCACCGGTAACTGGCTGGTATCGATACGCGTCAGCGCAGCGACGCTGGAACTCAGGGCCTGCTGCAGGCTGATGGACAAATTGCCCGACGGCGTCTGGCTGACTTCCACCTGAGTACCCAGCGGCAGCGGCTGGCTGCTGCTGGCCTGCACCAGGGTTTGCCGGCCGCCTTCCAGGGTCAGCTTGAGCAGCAACTGAAATGCATCGCCGCCTTGTTTCAGTGCCAGCACCTCGGCATTTACGGTTTTTCCGGGATCGATCAGGCCGGTCTGCGGCTCCAGCAGTTTCAGCAACTCGCCCGCTGCAGGCGCGGGCGCAGGCCCGGCCGGAAGCGTCGGGGGGAGCGTGGGAAGATTGATCTCACCGGTCATCGTGCGCGCCGTCTCAGGGGAAATTGCCCTCTTTAGAGTAGGGCATCACATGTATAATGCCGCCCGTCTTCAAAGAGAGCGTTAAAAACAACACAACTGATTGATCCAGCTCTCTAAAAACGGTCGCCAAAGCAGTTAATGTGCATCTCTTTAACGGCCGTTCCACCGCCGACTTGAACCGTAAAGGCCCGCGATCTCTTGACCAGCCCTCTTCTAGAAGCCGTAGCGCTCGCCTGTGAACGTGACCTGCGGATGCTGTTCGAACACCTCGAACTGCGTCTGGCGGGCGGCGACATGGTGCAGGTCAGCGGCCCCAACGGCAGCGGCAAGACCAGCCTGTTGCGCCTGCTGGCCGGGCTGATGCAGCCGACGGCGGGCGAAGTGCGGCTCAACGGCAAACCGTTGCACGAGCAGCGCACCGAGCTGGCGCGCAACCTGATCTGGATCGGCCACGCCGCCGGAATCAAGGATGTGCTTACCGCTGAAGAAAACCTCAGTTGGCTCAGCGCCCTGCATCATCCCGCCAGCCGCGAGACGATCTGGCAGGCGCTGGCCGCGGTTGGCCTCAAGGGTTTCGAAGACGTTCCCTGCCACACCCTGTCCGCCGGCCAGCAGCGCCGCGTGGCCCTGGCCCGTTTGTATCTGGACGGCCCGCCGCTATGGATTCTCGACGAACCCTTCACCGCCCTCGACAAACAAGGCGTTGCCCAATTGGAAGAACACCTTGCCGCGCACTGCGAGCAGGGCGGCATGGTTGTCCTGACCACTCACCACACCTTGACGCGCATGCCCGCCGGTTACCGCGACCTCGACCTGGGCCGGTGGGCGGTATGAGCGTATTTGCCCTGTTGGTCGCCCGCGAAGCGCGGTTACTCTGTCGCCGTCCGGCCGAATTGGCCAACCCGCTGGTGTTCTTCGCGATTGTGATCGCGCTGTTCCCGTTGGCGGTGGGCCCCGAGACTAAACTGTTGCAAACCTTGTCTCCGGGACTGGTCTGGGTGGCGGCGCTTTTGTCAGTCCTGCTCTCGCTGGACGGGCTGTTTCGCAGTGATTTTGAAGACGGTTCCCTCGAACAGTGGGTCCTTTCGTCGCACCCCCTGCCACTTCTGGTATTGGCCAAGGTACTGGCACACTGGGCGTTTTCCGGCCTGGCGCTGGTATTGCTCGCGCCGCTGCTGGCGATGATGCTGGGGTTGCCCACCGAATGCCTGCCGGTGTTGCTCCTTTCCTTGTTGCTTGGCACGCCGGTTCTCAGTCTACTGGGCGCCGTAGGTGCGGCACTGACCGTCGGTTTGAAACGCGGTGGCCTGTTGTTGGCCCTGCTGATCTTGCCTTTGTATATCCCGGTGTTGATCCTGGGCAGCGGCGCGTTGCAAGCCGCGCTCCAGGGCATGCCGGCGACCGGTTACCTCCTGTGGCTTGGCAGCCTGGCCGCCCTGGCGGTAACCCTGACACCCTTTGCTATAGCGGCTGGCCTGAAGATAAGCGTCGGCGAATAATGAGGTCTGGTTAAGCGATAGAACCTTAACCAGTAAAGACCCTAAGCTTCTCGCAACGACGAGAAGCAACCGTGATGGAAACAGCATGAACTGGACCTGGTTTCACAAGCTCGGCTCGCCCAAATGGTTTTACGGCATCAGTGGCAAACTGCTGCCGTGGTTGAGCATCGCCGCGGTATTGCTGATCGGCATCGGCCTGGTCTGGGGCCTGGCCTTCGCGCCGCCGGACTATCAGCAAGGCAACAGCTTTCGCATCATCTACATCCACGTGCCTGCCGCGATGCTGGCCCAGTCCTGCTACGTGATGCTGGCGGTGTGCGGCATCGTCGGCCTGGTGTGGAAGATGAAACTGGCGGATGTGGCCCTGCAATGCGCCGCGCCCATCGGTGCCTGGATGACCGCCGTGGCGCTGGTCACCGGCGCGATCTGGGGCAAGCCGACCTGGGGTTCGTGGTGGGTATGGGATGCGCGACTCACCTCGATGCTGATCCTGCTGTTCCTGTACTTCGGCCTGATTGCCCTGGGCAACGCCATCAGCAACCGTGACAGCGCCGCCAAGGCCTGCGCGGTGCTGGCGATCGTCGGCGTGATCAACATCCCGATCATCAAATACTCGGTGGAGTGGTGGAACACCCTGCACCAGGGCGCCACCTTCACCCTCACCGAAAAGCCGGCAATGCCCGTGGAAATGTGGGCGCCGCTGCTGCTGATGGTGCTGGGGTTCTACTGCTTCTTCGGCGCCGTGCTGCTGATGCGCATGCGCCTCGAAGTGCTCAAGCGTGAAGCCCGCACCAGTTGGGTCAAGGCCGAAGTACAAAACAGCCTGGGAGCCCGTGGATGAGCTTCAACTCTTTCAGTGATTTTCTCGCCATGGGCCATCACGCCCTGTACGTCTGGACGGCCTATGGCATTTGCCTGGCGGTGCTGGCCCTCAACGTCGCCGCGCCGATCCTGGCCCGCAAGCGTTACCTGCAACAAGAGGCGCGTCGTTTGCGCCGGGAGACCGAAAAGTGAATCCGCTGCGTAGAAAGCGTCTGTTGATCATCCTGGCCATCATGGCCGGTGTCGGCATTGCCGTGACCCTGGCCCTGAGCGCCCTGCGGGAGAACATCAACCTGTTCTACACCCCGACCCAGATCGCCAACGGCGAAGCGCCGCTGGACACCCGAATCCGTGCCGGTGGCATGGTCGAGAAAGGCTCGTTGCAACGCTCCGGCGACTCCCTGGACGTCAAGTTCATCGTCACCGACTTCAACAAATCCGTGACCATCACCTACCGCGGCATCCTCCCGGACCTGTTCCGCGAAGGGCAGGGCATCGTCGCCCTCGGCAAGCTCAACGCCGACGGCGTGGTAGTGGCCGACGAAGTGCTGGCCAAGCACGATGAAAAATACATGCCGCCGGAAGTCACCAAGGCCCTCAAAGACAGCGGCCAATCCGCCCCGACCCCCGCCAAGGAGGGCTAAGTCATGACGTCCGCACTGTTTATTCCGGAGTTGGGCCAACTGGCGATGATCCTCGCCCTGTGCTTTGCCATCGTCCAGGCCGTGGTCCCGTTGCTGGGCGCCTGGCGCGGTGACCGCCTGTGGATGAGCCTGGCCCAGCCGGCTGCCTGGGGCCAGTTCGCCTTTCTGGTATTCGCCTTCGGTTGCCTGACCTACGCCTTCATGACCGACGACTTTTCTGTCGCCTACGTCGCCAATAACTCCAACAGCGCCTTGCCCTGGTACTACAAGTTCAGCGCCGTGTGGGGCGCCCACGAAGGTTCGTTGCTGCTGTGGGCATTGATCCTCGGCGGCTGGACCTTTGCCGTCTCGATCTTCTCCCGCCAACTGCCGCAGGTGATGCTGGCCCGGGTGCTGGCGGTGATGGGCATGATCAGCATCGGCTTCCTGCTGTTCCTGATCATGACCTCCAACCCGTTCACCCGCATCCTGCCGCAGATCCCGGTCGACGGGCACGACCTCAACCCGCTGCTGCAAGACATCGGCCTTATCGTGCACCCGCCGATGCTCTACATGGGCTACGTCGGTTTCTCGGTCGCCTTCGCCTTCGCCATCGCCGCCTTGCTCGGCGGGCGTCTCGATGCCGCCTGGGCGCGCTGGTCGCGGCCGTGGACCATCGTCGCCTGGGCATTCCTCGGCATCGGCATCACCCTGGGCTCGTGGTGGGCCTACTACGAACTCGGCTGGGGCGGCTGGTGGTTCTGGGACCCGGTGGAAAACGCCTCCTTCATGCCCTGGCTGGTGGGCACCGCGCTGATTCACTCGCTGGCAGTCACGGAAAAACGCGGCGTGTTCAAAAGCTGGACCGTGTTGCTGGCCATCGCCGCGTTTTCCCTGAGCCTGCTGGGTACGTTCCTGGTGCGTTCCGGCGTACTGACCTCGGTGCACGCGTTTGCCTCCGACCCGGAGCGCGGCGTGTTCATCCTGATCTTCCTGCTGTTCGTGGTCGGCGGTTCGCTGACGCTGTTCGCCCTGCGTGCGCCAGTGGTCAAGAGCCACGTGGGCTTCAACCTCTGGTCCCGGGAAACCCTGCTGCTGGGCAATAACCTGGTGCTGGTGGTGGCGGCCTCGATGATTCTGCTCGGTACCCTGTACCCGCTGGTGCTGGATGCCCTGAGCGGCGCCAAGCTGTCCGTCGGCCCGCCGTACTTCAACGCGCTGTTCATCCCGTTGATGGCGCTGCTGATGGTGGTGATGGCGGTCGGCGTACTGGTGCGCTGGAAAGACACCCCGGTGAAATGGCTGGTGGGCATGCTCACCCCGGTACTGCTCGGCAGCGCCGCGCTGGCCGTGATCGCCGGTATTGCCTACGGCGACTTCAACTGGGCCGTGCTTGCCACCTTCATGCTCGCGGCCTGGGTATTGCTGGCCGGTGTACGCGACCTGATCGACAAGACCCGCCACAAAGGTTTGATCAAAGGCTTGCCGACCATGACCCGCAGTTACTGGGGCATGCAGGTCGCCCACATCGGCATCGCCGTGTGCGCCCTGGGTGTGGTGTTGTCCAGCCAGAACAGCGCCGAGCGCGACCTGCGCCTGGCCCCCGGCGAGTCCATGGACCTGGCCGGCTACCACTTCATTTTCGAAGGCGCCAAGCACTTCGAAGGGCCGAACTTCACCTCCGACAAAGGCACCGTACGCGTTGTGCGCAACGGCAAGGAAGTGGCGGTGCTGCACCCGGAAAAACGCCTGTACACCGTACAAAGCTCGATGATGACCGAAGCCGGGATCGACGCCGGTTTCACCCGCGACCTCTACGTCGCCCTGGGTGAACCGTTGGGCGATGGCGCCTGGGCCGTGCGGGTCCACGTCAAACCGTTTGTGCGCTGGATCTGGTTCGGCGGCCTGCTCACCGGCTTCGGTGGTTTGCTGGCAGCGATGGACCGGCGCTACCGGGTCAAGGTCAAGAGCCGGGTGCGTGAAGCCCTCGGTCTGCAAGGAGCGCCAGTATGAAGCGTTGGTTGATGGTGTTACCGCTGGCGGCGTTTCTGGTGGTGGCGGTGTTCCTGTATCGCGGGCTGTACCTGGACCCGGCCGAGCTGCCGTCGGCAATGATCGGCAAGCCATTTCCGGCGTTCTCGCTGCCGACCGTGCAGGGCGACAAGACCCTGACTCAGGCTGACTTGCTGGGCAAGCCGGCACTGGTCAACGTGTGGGGCACCTGGTGCATTTCCTGCCGCGTGGAGCATCCGGTGCTGAACAAGCTGGCGGAGAAGGGCGTGGTGATCTACGGCATCAACTACAAGGACGACAATGCTGCCGCCCTGAAGTGGCTGGCTGAATTCCACAACCCGTACCAGCTGGATATCCGCGACGAAGACGGCAACCTCGGGCTGAACCTTGGTGTGTACGGCGCTCCGGAAACCTTCTTCATCGACGCCAAGGGCGTGATCCGCGACAAGTACGTGGGCGTGATCGACGAAGTGGTGTGGCGCGAGCAACTGGCCGCCAAGTACCAGGCGCTGGTGGATGAGGCCAAGCCATGAAGCGTTGGTTAGCCGCCGCTGTGTTGGGCTTGAGCATGGTCGGCGTGGCCCACGCCGCCATCGACACTTACGAATTTGCCAAGGACGGAGACCGCGAGCGTTTTCGCGAGCTGACCAAGGAGCTGCGCTGCCCCAAGTGCCAGAACCAGGACATCGCCGACTCCAACGCACCGATCGCCGCCGACCTGCGCAAAGAGATTTTCCGCATGCTCGGCGAGGGCAAGGACAATCAGCAGATCATCGACTTCATGGTCGACCGCTACGGTGACTTCGTGCGCTACAAGCCGGCGCTCACCGGCAAGACAGCGCTGCTGTGGTTCGGCCCCGCCGGGTTGTTGCTCACAGGCTTAGTCGTTATGGCGGTGATTGTGCGCCGCCGTCGTGTCGCCCCGGCCGATGGCTCGGACTCGCTTTCCGTCGATGAGCGTCAACGCCTCGACCAACTGCTGGACAAAAAAACTGATGATTGATTTCTGGCTCGCAGCAGGTCTGCTGCTTCTGATTGCCTTGAGTTTCCTGCTGATCCCGGTGTTACGCGGCCGCCGTGCCCAGCGTGAAGAGGATCGCACTGCATTGAACGTGGCGCTGTACCAGGAACGCGTGGCGGAACTGCAAACCCAGCAGACCGAAGGCGTGCTGGATGCGGCCCAACTGGACAGCGGTCGCGCTGAAGCGGCCCGTGAGTTGCTGGCGGATACCGAGGGTGTGGAAAAGCCCCGGGAATCGCGCCTCGGCAAACCGTTGCCGTTGCTCGCGGCGTTTCTGGTGCCGGTGCTGGGCGTGGCGCTGTACCTGCATTACGGTGCCAGCGACAAGGTCGAACTGACCCGCGAATTCTCCCAGCCGCCGGTGTCCATGGAAGACATGACCCGCCGCCTGGAGCGCGCCGCAGCGGCCCAGCCGGACTCGCCGGAAGGCCTGTATTTCCTCGGTCGCGCCTACATGGCCCAGGACCGTTCCGCCGATGCGGCCAAAGTCTTCGAGCGCACCGTGGCCCTGGCCGGTCGCCAGCCCGAGTTGCTCGGCCAGTGGGCCCAGGCCCAGTACTTTGCCGACAACAAACAGTGGTCGCCCAAGGTCCAGGCCCTGACCGACGAAGCACTGAAACTTGATCCGAAAGAAGTCACCAGCCTCGGCCTGCTGGGCATCGCCGCCTTTGAAGGCCAGCGTTATCAGGAAGCGATCGACTACTGGAACCGCCTGCTGGCGCAACTGCCACCGGACGACAATTCCCGTGCCGCGCTGCAAGGCGGGATCGATCGGGCCGCCGAGAAGCTCAAGGAGAGCGGCGGCGTGGCGCCCGTGAAGGCAGAAAAACAGATGCAAGTGCGGGTGGACCTGGCCGCCGATGTGAAGGCCAAGGCCTCGCCGACCGACAGCGTGTTCATCTTCGCCCGTGCCGTCAAAGGCCCGCCGGCGCCCCTGGCCGCCAAACGCGTGACCGTGGCCGACCTGCCGATCACCGTCGAGCTGGGCGACAGCGACGCGATGATGCCGCAGTTGAAACTGTCCAACTTTCCCGAAGTCCAACTGGTTGCGCGCATATCCCGGGCAGGTGTTCCCACAGCTGGCGAGTGGATCGGCCGCAGCCAACCCCTGGCCAGCAGCACCACTGCGCTGCAGCAGCTGACCATCGACAGTCCGGACCAATAATTCGAGGAAATGCCCATGACCGCTATCGCACGTATCACCCTGCTCAGCCTGGTACTGGGGTTGAGTGCTTGTGCGGTCCATCGGCCTCCGTCGCCTACCGGGCCGACTATTCCACCGACAGGGCCGTCGACCCAGCCGAGCACCCAGCCCTCGAGCCCGGTGATCAAACCGTCGAAGCCGGTGCCGAGCTCCTCGCCGACCTTCGCACCGCCACCGGGTGCGGCCAGTCACTGGGACGGGAAGATGCAGGTGTACGTGCTGGACGAACAGCCGGATACGTTCTACCGCCAGCGCACCTACTACCGCTGGAGCAACGGCTGGAGCCGGTCCATCAGCCCGAACGGGCCTTGGGAAGAGACCGATGTCCATGGCGTACCGCCGGGGTTGAGCAAGCAGTACGCGCAATGAAAAAAGGCGACCTTCGGGTCGCCTTTTTCATGGCTGGTTTGGAATACAGTCCACCCAACAACAAAGCTCAAATGTGGGAGCGGGCTTGCTCGCGAATACGGCGTGTCAGCCAACAAATCGGGCACTGATATACCGTATTCGCGAGCAAGCCCGCTCCCACATTTTGAATCTCGTTTGATTTGAAATTACGTCAGCTCCTCAGTCTGCCTGGGCGCGCTTGTCCAGTGGATCACCCCGGCAATCACCCCCAGCATCACCCCAAACTCCACAATCCCCATCCAGCCCAACCGCGCCATTAACCAGCCGCTGACTGTCGCCCCCACCGCACCGCCAAAAAACGTCGCCGTCATGTACAAACTATTGATGCGGCCCTGGGCTTTCGGGTCCACTGCAAACGCCCGGGTCTGGTTGGAAACCAGGCCCGACTGCACGCCGATATCCAGCACGATCACCCCCAGCACCAGCAAGATAATCGAAGTCTCGGCACCCGCCAGCAGCAGGAACGCCAAGGTCACAATCCCGATACTCGCCCCAATCACCTTGCGCGAACCCAGCCTGTCGGAAGCCCGCCCACCGAGCGACGCCGCCAACGCACCCGCCGCACCGATAATCCCGAAGCCACCGGCCCAGGCACTGCCCAATTGCCATGGCCCATGAGCCAACAGTGCTGCCAGATTCACCCAAAACGCATTGAAGCAAGCCCACAACAACGCCTGCACCATCATTGATTGGCGAATCGGGCTGTTGTCGCGCATCAGCGGCCACAGCGAAGTCAGCAGGCGAGGGTAGGACAGGTTGGTGCTCGGCACGCCTTGTGGCAGCAGCCTGGCGGCACCGATCCACACCGGGATCATGAAGGCCGCCTCCATCGCGTACACCGCCCGCCAGCCATAAGCCTCACCGACTACGCCGGCGATCGTGCGCCCGAGCAGGATGCCGACCATGATCCCGCTGACCACCGTGCCCACATTGCGCCCGCGTTCGTGGGGCTGCGACATCACCGCCGCGAACGGCACCAGTTGCTGCGGTACACAGCTCACAATCCCCAAGCCGAAAGACGCCCCGATCAGCGCCCAGATGCCCGGTGAAAACGCCGCCGCCAGGGCGAAACAGAACGCCAGGGCGATCTGCCCCAGCACCAGCTTGCGGCGTTCAAAACGGTCGCCCATCGGCAGCAGCAACGCCAGCCCGGTAGCAAAACCCAGCAGGGCGGAACCGGCCACCAGATCCACGGTGGTCACGTCCACGCCCATGTCCGAAGCGATCAGCGGCAGGATCGGCTGGGTGCAGTAAATATTGGTAATCACCGCGCCGGCGATCACCGCCATCATGATGATCTTGCCGCGCGGCGCGACCGCAGGCGCTGTGGAAGGTTGGGATGTCATCGGCAGGCCACTCACGGCGCTCTCCTTCAATGCAGATCTCCGGGAAGGAGATGAGTGGCCAACGTTACGCACTCGCGCTTGGCAGGATAATCCCCTAGGATTTGGAATCATCCTTCCAAAATTTGATAGGTTGCCATGAACCGTCTTGAATCCATGTCCATCTTCGTTGCCGTGGTTGATGCAGGCAGCCTGACCGCTGCGGCGCGGCGCCTCGACATGCCGCTGGCCAGCGTCAGCCGCAAGGTGGCTGAACTTGAGACGCACCTGAAAACCCGCCTGCTGCACCGCACCACGCGCCAGCTGTCGTTGACCGATGCGGGCGCCTCTTACCTCGACGCGTGCCGGCGCATTCTTGAAGACATCAGCGAGGCCGAGCGCGCGGCCACTGGCGAATATTCCCAGCCCCGGGGCGAACTGGTCGTTACCGCGCCAGTGGTCTTCGGGCGGCTGCACATCGTGCCGGTGGTGGCGGAATTCCTCGCGCAGTACCCGGAGATCGACATCAACCTGATCCTCACCGACCGCGTCGTGCACCTGATGGAAGAACACTGCGACGTCGCGGTGCGCATTGGCGAGTTGCCCGACAGCTCGCTCAAGGCCATGCAGGTGGGCGCGGTGCGGCGGGTGGTGTGCGCCAGCCCGGCATACCTGGCCGCTCGCGGCATACCCGCTGAGCCCCAGGACTTGGCGGGGCATGACTGCATCACCTTCGAAGTGCTGGCGTCCCAAGGGGCGTGGGGATTTGGCGCAGGTAAAACCGGGCTCTCGGTACCGGTGCATTCGCGGTTGTCGGTGAACACCGCAGAAGCAGCGATTGCAGCGGCGACGTTAGGAGTGGGGGTGATTCGGGTGTTGTCGTATCAGGTGGCGGATGCGCTGCGGGAAGAGGCGTTGGCGGTGGTAATTGAGGCGTTCGAGTCGGCACCGCTGCCCATTAGCCTGGTGCACAAAGGTCAGTCGCCGTTGCCGCTGAAGCTGCGGGCGTTTCTGGATTTTGTGATGCCGCGATTGCGCGCCCGCATCGCTCAATAACACCGACGAATTTGGACCTGATGAATCAAAATGTGGGAGCTGGCTTGCCTGCGATAGCGGTGTATCAGGTTTTGAAACTGTTGCTGATCCACCGCTATCGCGGGCAAGCCCGGCTCCCACATTGGATTTACGTTGCCAGTTGGATCTCGGCAAGGCGCGGCTTTAGAAACTCCAGGGCATCTTTAAACACCTGATGCCACTCTTCTGACGGTTCGCTCGCCAGCGGGGGCCAGAAGAACTGGAACTCGTGGCCGCCATCATCCTTTGCAAAATGGGTCCAGGTATCTGGCAGGTCTTCAGGGATCAGGCATTGATGAAAGGCCCATGTATGCCCCGTGGACGCTGAGTGCCAAGTGCCCAGGTCACGTATCACCTTGCCGGTTATCCCGGCCTCTTCAAGCAACTCTCTAACTGCCGCAACCTCGGTACTTTCGCCAGGCTCCACGCTGCCCTTGACCAGTTGAAGACCTGCCAGTGGGTGTTTGAAGGCGAGGATTTCCAGGGATTGGCGGGTTCGCAGGATGACCGGACATGCCTTGTCTTTTCCCATCACGTTGTCCTTTTGCACATATTGGCGGCCAGCTATTGCACCACAGTCCGGCACATTTCCAATGCCGGGCGAAGACCTTGTGGCGAGGGAGCAAGCTCCCTCGCCACAGGTTAGGTATGGATCGTTCCCACGCTCTGCGTGGGAATGCATCCCGTGACGCTCCGCGTCACCACTGCGCAAGACTTCAATGGACGCAGAGCGTCCGAGGCGGTATTCCCACGCAGAGCGTTGGGAACGATCAACGTCCTACAGCTACTTCCAACCTTTCATCAAACCTTCATCAAACGGTTTTACTCCAGTCATGTGCAAGTCATAGGGCTGACACAGCCCGCGCCTACTGTCGTTTGAACTCAAACGCAGCCACGGATGGCTGTTCAACCAGACAGAGAAGCCCATGACTCCAGCTATCCATGTCGATCATCTGAACAAGACCTTTGCGAAGAAATCCGCGCTGGTCG
The DNA here is from genome assembly GCF_000278565.1 of Pseudomonas sp. Ag1. Taxonomy (NCBI): domain Bacteria; kingdom Pseudomonadati; phylum Pseudomonadota; class Gammaproteobacteria; order Pseudomonadales; family Pseudomonadaceae; genus Pseudomonas; species Pseudomonas sp. Ag1. The sequence goes on along the minus strand of NZ_AKVH01000096.1, from coordinate 111,733 downwards.
ACCTCGAACTCACCGTTGCCACCGGTGAGATGGTCGCGCTGATTGGCGCTTCCGGCTCCGGCAAGTCCACCTTGCTGCGCCACCTCGCGGGCCTGGCCTGTTGCGACAAGAGCAACGGCGGCAGCGTCAAGGTGCTGGGCCGGGAAGTGCAGGCCAGCGGGCGGTTGAATGGCAAGGTGCGGCGCCTGCGCGCCGACATCGGCTACATCTTCCAGCAGTTCAACCTGGTCAACCGCCTGAGCGTGCTCGACAACGTACTGCTCGGTTGCCTGGGCCGCATGCCGCGCTGGCGCGGCAACCTCGGGTTGTTCAATGCCGAGGAAAAACAGTTCGCCATGGAATCCCTGGCCCGCGTCGGCCTGGCAGACCTGGCCAGCCAGCGCGCCTCCACCTTGTCCGGCGGCCAGCAGCAACGCGTGGCAATCGCCCGCGCTTTGACGCAACGCGCCGAAGTGATCCTGGCGGATGAACCCATCGCCTCCCTGGACCCAGAGTCGGCGCGCAAGGTCATGGAGATCCTCGCCGACATCAACGGCCGCGACGGCAAGACCGTGGTGGTCACCCTGCACCAAGTCGATTACGCCATGCGTTATTGCCCCCGAGCCGTGGCGCTCAAGGGCGGGCGGATTCACTTCGATGGCCAGGCCAGCGAGCTGAGCAGCCAGTTCCTCAACGATTTGTACGGTGCCGATGTGGACACCAGCCTGATGTTTTCCGACCAGACCCGCACACCCGTCGTCCCCGCACGGTTGGCCCTGGCCCGCGCTTGAAACCTTACTAACGACCCACAGGAATCCTCTCCATGTTGAACCGTATCGGTCATGTGTTTCTGTCTGCCGTGCTGCTTGCCAGCGTGGCCATGGGCACTGCCCAGGCCGCCGACAAGGCGATCAATTTCGGCATCATGTCCACCGAGTCTTCGCAGAACCTCAAGAGCATCTGGCAGCCCTTCCTGGATGACATGCACAAGAAGACCGGCCTCACCATCAACGCCACCTTCGCTTCCGACTACGCCGGCCTGATCCAGGGCATGCGCTTCAACAAAGTCGACGTGGCCTGGCTGGGCAACAAGGCCGCGATGGAAGCGGTGGACCGTTCCAACGGCGAAATCTTCGCCCAGACCGCCGCCGCCAACGGGGCTGCCGGTTACTGGAGCGTGCTGATCGTGCGCAAGGACAGCCCGATCAACAACGTCGATGACATGCTCAAGAACGCCAAGAACCTGACCTTCGGCAACGGTGACCCGAACTCCACTTCGGGCTACCTGGTACCCGGCTACTACGTGTTCGCCAAGAACCACGTCGACGCCGCCACCGCCTTCAAGCGCACCCTCAACTCCAGCCATGAAGTCAACGCATTGAGCGTGGCCAAGGGGCAGTTGGACGTCGCCACCTTCAACACCGAAAGCTGGGACCGCCTGGAAGTCACCCAGCCGGACAAGGCCGCCATGCTCAAGGTGATCTGGAAGTCGCCGCTGATCCCGGCCGACCCGATGGTGTGGAGCAAGGCCCTGAGCGACAGCGAGAAGACCAAGATCCGCGACTTCTTCGCCAACTACGGTGACACCGACGAAGAGAAGGCCGTGCTGAAGAACATGCAACTGGGCAAGTTCCTCAAGTCCAGCGACGACCAGCTGTTGCCGATCCGCCAACTGGAGCTGTTCAAGCAGCGCACCACCATCAGCGCCGACGACAAGCTGGAAGCGGCTGACAAGGCCAGGAAGCTTGCCGACATCGACGCCGACCTGGCCAAGCTGCAAGAGCGCATCACCGAACTAGACAAGAAGACCGCAGCCAACGGCTAACCCCCTGTAGGAATCGGGTTCATGTGGGAGCGGGCTTGCTCGCGAATACGGTGTGTCATTCAACGCATCCGGCGACTGAGTCACCGCATTCGCGAGCAAGCCCGCTCCCACATTAAGCCCAGTTCCAACCCTACACCGAGAGTGACCCATGACTACCTTGCATGCTGAAGCAGTGGGCAAAAGGACTTGGCCGCAATACCTGGGCTGGGGCCTGTTCCTGATCCTGCTGGCCTGGGCCTGGCACGGCGCCGAGATGAACCCGCTGGCGCTGTACCGCGATTCCGGAAACATGGCGACCTTCGCCGCCGACTTCTTCCCGCCGGACTTCCACGAATGGCGCTCCTACCTCAAGGAGATGATCGTCACCGTGCAAATCGCCCTCTGGGGCACGGTGCTGGCGATCGTCTGCTCGGTGCCCCTGGGCATCCTGTGCGCCGACAACATCACCCCATGGTGGATTCACCAGCCGCTGCGCCGGGTGATGGACGCCTTCCGTTCGATCAACGAAATGGTGTTCGCGATGTTGTTCGTGGTCGCCGTCGGCCTCGGTCCTTTTGCCGGTGTCCTAGCCTTGTGGATCAGCACCACCGGGGTCCTCGCCAAGCTGTTTGCCGAAGCCGTCGAAGCCATCGACCCGGGCCCCGTTGAAGGTGTGCGAGCCACCGGTGCCAGTGCCTTGCAGGAAGTGATCTACGGCGTGATCCCGCAAGTGATGCCGCTGTGGGTGTCCTACGCGCTCTACCGCTTCGAGGCCAACGTGCGTTCGGCGACGGTGGTGGGGATGGTCGGTGCCGGCGGGATCGGCGTGATCCTCTGGGAGAACATCCGCGCGTTCCAGTTCGTGCAGACCTGCGCGGTGCTGCTGGTGATCATCGTGGTGGTGAGCTGTATCGACGTGCTGTCCCAACGCCTGCGCAAGCAGTTCATCTGACGTCGGAGGGGTGCCCCAGGGCGCTTTTTTTAAGCATGCAGTTGTCTAGACAAGATGAGCCGGTGTACCGCGAACTCGCTGACATCCTGCGCCGCGAACTGAGCAGCTACCAGGCCGGTGAATTCCTGCCGGGCGAGGTGCAACTGGCTGAACGCTTCGGCGTCAACCGCCACACCCTGCGCCGCGCCATCGACGAGCTGGTGTTCGAAGGCAGCCTGTTGCGCCGCCAGGGCAAGGGCACCCAGGTGCTGGACCGCCCGCTGATTTACCCGATGGGCGCCGAGACCTCCTACAGCCAGTCCTTGTCGGCCCAAGGCGTGGGCGTGGAAGCGATGCTGCTCAAGCGCCGCTACTGCTTTGCCAGCCGCGAAGAGGCCCAGCAACTGGGCATCGCCGAGATGGCGCCGATGATCGAGCTGCAAACCCTGCGCAAGCTCGACCACCAGCCGGTCAGCCTGATCCGCCACCGTTACTGCGCCAGCCATGCGCCGCTGCTGGCGGACTACAACGGCGGCTCGCTGCGCCACTACCTGCGTGAGCGCGACATGCCGTTGACCCGTACCCAAAGCCTGATCGGCGCGCGTTTGCCCAACCGCGACGAAGCCGCACTGCTGATGATGCCCCGGCACTTGCCGGCGCTCACCGTATTCACCCTTTCCCGCGATCGCGACGGCCGCCCGGTGGAGCTGGCGCAGTCCACCAGCCGTTCGGATCGCTTCCAGTACCAAGTGGTGACCTGATGGAGACCCCGATGAACCTGTCCCCGCGTCAACACTGGATCGGCGTGCTCGCCCGCGCCTTTCGCAGTGAATTGCTGCCCCATGAAGACGCCTTGCGCGACGTGGATTACCAACTGATCCGCGCCCCGGAAATCGGCATGACCCTGGTGCGTGGCCGCATGGGCGGCAATGGCGCGCCGTTCAACCTCGGCGAAATGAGCGTGACCCGCTGCGTGGTGCGCCTGGCAGACGGGCGCACCGGCTACAGCTACCTGGCCGGGCGCGACAAGGTCCATGCCGAACTGGCGGCCCTGGCGGATGCGCATTTGCAGGGCGCACACCCGAGCCCCTGGCTCAGCGACCTGATCGGCGCACTGGCCAACGCCCAGGCCGAGCGCCGGGCGCAAAAAGAGGCCGACACCGCCGCCACCAAGGTCGAGTTCTTCACCCTGGTTCGAGGAGAAAACTGATGAATGCCCAACGCTTGCAACCGGCCTTTGTAGACCCGGTGCTGGACGCCCAGCGCGGTTTTCGCGGGGCCCTCAAGGCCCTCGCCGAGCCCGGCCTGATCCAGTCCTTGCCCGCGGCCCCCAGCCTTGAAGGCCTGGCGCCCGCTACCTATGCGCTGTGCCTGGCGCTGCTGGATATGGACACACCGCTCTGGCTGGCGCCGTGCTTCGACACGCCGCTGATCCGCGCCAACCTGTCCTTCCACTGCGGCTGCCCGCTGACCGCCAACCGGGAAGAGGCCGCGTTCGCCTTGCTCGGTGAACAGGACTTGCTCGACCTCAGCGGCTTCGACCACGGCAATGACCGCTACCCGGATCAGTCCTGCACCTTGCTGGTCCAGTTGACCGACCTGGAAGCCGGTCGCGCCTTGAACTGGCGCGGTCCGGGGATCAAGACCCAGCGTCAGGTCAACCTGCCGGTGCCTCAAGCATTCTGGCTGGAACGTCAACGCCGCGAGACGTTTCCCCGTGGCCTGGACGTGTTGTTCGCCGCCGGCCATCACCTGATCGGCCTGCCACGCAGCACCCGAATTCCACAGGAGCATGCCTGATGTACGTAGCCGTCAAGGGTGGCGAACAGGCCATCGACAATGCCCACCGCCTGCTGGCGAAAAAACGCCGGGGCGATACTTCCATTGCGGAACTGAGCGTGGAGCAGATCCGCGAGCAACTGCCGCTGGCGGTCGCGCGAGTGATGAGCGAAGGCTCGCTGTACGACACGGAGTTGGCTGCACTGGCGATCAAGCAAGCGGCGGGGGATCTGGTGGAAGCGATCTTCCTGCTGCGGGCCTACCGCACCACGTTGCCGCGCTTCAGCCCGAGCCTGCCGATCGATACCGCGCAGATGTCACTGAGTCGGCGTTTGTCGGCCACCTTCAAGGACGTGCCGGGCGGGCAACTGCTGGGCCCGACCTTCGATTACACCCACCGCCTGCTGGACTTTGCGCTGCTGGCCGAAGGTGAATACCCCGGCCCGCAAACCACGCCGGATGCCACTCTGGAAGCGTGCCCGCGGGTACTCGGCCTGCTGGCCAAGGAAGGGCTGATCAAGAACGAATCCGACGACACCGGCAGCGTCGCCGACATCACCCGCGACCCGCTGGAATACCCGGCCAACCGCGCCCAGCGCCTGCAAGCCCTGGCCCGTGGCGACGAAGGTTTCCTGCTGGCACTGGGATACTCGACCCAACGTGGTTACGGCCGCAACCACCCGTTCGCCGGCGAGATTCGCATCGGCGATGTGGAGGTGTGGATCGACCCGGAAGAGCTGGGTTTCCCGATCTGCCTGGGCAGCATCGAAGTCACCGAGTGCGAGATGGTCAACCAGTTCGTCGGCTCGGCCACCGAGCTGGCGCAGTTCACCCGGGGCTACGGCCTGGCATTCGGGCATGCCGAGCGCAAGGCGATGGGCATGGCCCTGGTGGACCGCTCGCTGCGGGCCAATGAGTTCAACGAAGAGATCGTCTCGCCGGCCCAGCAGGAAGAATTCGTGCTGTCCCACTGCGACAACGTCGAGGCGGCGGGCTTCGTTTCCCACCTCAAATTGCCTCACTACGTGGACTTCCAGTCCGAGCTGGAACTGATCCGCAAACTGCGCCAACCGGCCGAGGGCACCCGCCATGAATGACCTGACTCAAGCGCCTGCGCGTGACCCGGCGTACAACTTCGCCTACCTCGACGAGCAGACCAAACGCATGATCCGCCGCGCCTTGCTCAAGGCCGTGGCGATCCCCGGTTACCAGGTGCCGTTCGGTGGCCGCGAGATGCCGCTGCCTTACGGTTGGGGCACCGGCGGCATGCAACTGACCGCCGCGATCCTGGGGGCTGACGACGTGCTCAAGGTGATCGACCAGGGCGCCGACGACACCACCAACGCCGTGTCGATCCGCCGCTTCTTCGCCCGTACGGCGGGCGTCGCCACCACCGAAAGCACCCCGGACGCCACGGTGATCCAGACCCGCCACCGCATCCCGGAAACCCCGTTGCAGGCCGATCAGATCATGGTCTACCAGGTGCCGATCCCGGAGCCGCTGCGTTTTATCGAACCGTCGGAAACCGAGACCCGCACCATGCACGCCCTGAATGACTACGGGGTGATGCACGTAAAGCTCTACGAGGACATCGCCACCTTCGGCCATATCGCCACCAGCTACGCCTACCCGGTGATGGTGGATGAGCGCTACGTGATGGACCCCTCGCCGATCCCGAAATTCGACAACCCGAAACTCGACATGAGCCCGGCGCTGATGCTGTTCGGTGCCGGTCGCGAAAAGCGCCTGTACGCGGTGCCGCCGTACACCCAGGTCACCAGCCTCGACTTTGAAGACCATCCGTTCGAAGTGCAGAAGTGGGAACACACCTGCGCGATCTGCGGCAGCCATGAATCGTTCCTCGATGAGCTGATTCTCGACGACGCCGGTACCCAGAGTTTTGTGTGTTCCGACACCTGGTACTGCGCCCAACGGGTCAAGGAGAACAACCAGTGAGCCAGCCTCTTTTGCAAGTGCGTGACCTGTCGTTGTTGTACGGGGAAGAGAAGGGCTGCCAGGACGTCAGCTTCGATTTGTACCCCGGTGAAGTGTTGGGGATTGTTGGTGAGTCGGGCTCAGGCAAGTCCACCTTGCTCTCGCTGCTCAGCGGGCGTCTGCCACCGCAGGCCGGCCACATCGGCTATCGCGGCAAGGACGGTGAATGGCTGGATCTGTACAGCGCCAGCGAAGCCGAACGCCGCACCTTGCTGCGCACCGAATGGGGCTTTGTCGAGCAAAACCCACGGGACGGTTTGCGCATGGGGGTCTCTGCCGGCGCCAATATCGGCGAGCGCCTGATGGCCCAGGGCGTGCGCAACTATGAGCAACTGCGTGGCGCCGGCCTCGACTGGCTGGGCCAGGTGGAAATCGACCCGCAGCGTATCGACGACTTGCCCCGGACCTTCTCCGGCGGCATGCAACAACGCCTGCAAATCGCCCGCAACCTGGTCTCCAGCCCGCGCCTTGTGTTTATGGACGAACCCACCGGCGGCCTGGACGTGTCGGTACAGGCGCGCTTGCTCGACCTGCTGCGCGGCCTCGTTCGCGAGCTGGATCTGGCGGTGGTGATCGTGACCCACGACCTCGCCGTGGCGCGCCTGCTGGCCGACCGCCTGATGGTGATGCGCCGTTCCCGCGTGGTGGAAACCGGGCTGACGGACCAGATCCTCGACGATCCACAGCACCCTTACTCTCAACTGCTGGTGTCTTCGGTATTGCAGCCATGATGAATGCCTTGATCGAGGTCCGTGACCTCTCGAAAACCTTCACCTTGCACCAGCAGAACGGCGTGGTGCTGAACGTGCTGCGCGGGGTGGAGTTCAGTGTGAAAGGCGGTGAGTGCCTGGTGCTGCATGGCCAGTCCGGCGCCGGTAAAAGCACGTTGCTGCGCACCCTGTACGGTAACTATCTGCCGGCGGGCGGCAGCATCCGGGTACAGCACCTTGGCGAATGGCTGGAGCTGGTTGGTGCCGAGCCGCGTGAGGTGTTGCAGGTGCGCCAGCAGACCCTGGGCTACGTCAGCCAGTTTCTGCGGGTGATCCCGCGGGTGGCCTGCCTGGATGTGGTGATGGAGCCCGCCCTGGCCCGTGGCTGGTCGAAGGCCAATGCACAGTCGCGCGCCGAGCATCTGCTGACCCGCCTGAATATCCCGCAACGCCTGTGGCAGCTGGCGCCCGGTACGTTCTCCGGCGGCGAGCAACAGCGGGTCAACATCGCCCGCGGCTTCATGGTGGATTGGCCGGTGATGCTGCTGGACGAACCCACCGCGTCCCTCGACGACAGCAACCGCCAGGTGGTGCTGGAACTGATGAACGAAGCCAAGGCTGCCGGCGCGGCCTTGATCGGCATCTTCCACGACCGCGCCGCCCGTGAAGCGGTCGCAGACCGCCATTTCGACATGACCCCAGCGCCTGTTGCCCAAGAGGAATACGCCCATGCCCGCTGAACAGATCCTCAGTAATGCCCGGCTGGTGACGGCTGATCGCATGTTCCTTGGCAGCATCGTGCTGCGTGACGGGCTGATCGTCGACATCGCCGAAGGCCGCAGCCAACTGCCCCAGGCCCAGGACCTTGACGGGGATTTCCTGTTGCCGGGCCTGGTGGAACTGCACACCGACAACCTGGAAAAACACATGACCCCGCGCCCCGGCGTGGACTGGCCGTCGACCTCGGCGGTGCTCAGCCATGATGCGCAGATCATCGCGGCCGGCATCACCACGGTGTTCGACGCGGTGTCCATCGGCGACGTGAACCCCAAGGGCAACCGCATGCAGAAACTGCCGGCGATGCTCAATGCCATCGCGGCAGCAGAAAGCGCCGGCCTGACCCGCGCCGAACACCACCTGCACCTGCGCTGCGAGCTGTGCCACCCCGACACCCTGAGCGTGTTCCGCGACCTGGTGGAAAACCCGTTGGTGCAGTTGGTGTCAGTGATGGACCACTCGCCGGGCCAGCGCCAGTTCGTGCTTGAATCCAAGTACCGTGAGTACTACATGGGCAAGTACCACCTGAACGACGAGACCATGGACGCGTTCATCAAGCTGCAAATGGCCAACTCCAGGGAGTACAGCGACCGCTACCGCGCCGCGATCGTCGAGCATTGCCTGGAACGCGGCCTGTCGGTGGCCAGCCATGACGATGCGACCCTGGCTCACGTCGAGGAGTCGGCGCGCTACGGCATGACCATCGCCGAATTCCCCACCACCCTGGAAGCCGCCCGTGGCTGCCGGCAACTGAACATGAAAGTTCTGATGGGCGCGCCGAACGTGGTGCGTGGCGGGTCCCACTCGGGTAATGTGGCCGCCGCCGGCCTGGCCGCCGAAGGATTGCTGGATATACTTTCCAGTGACTACTACCCGGCCAGCCTGTTGCAGGCGGCGTTCGTGCTGGCCGATCAACAGGATGGCGGCGATCTGTCGCGGGCAATCAGGATGATCAGCCTGGCGCCCGCGCACGCGGCGGGCCTCAGCGATCGCGGCGAAATCGCCACGGGTCTGCGGGCCGACCTGGTGCAAGCCAGGAGCCGCGACGGACTGCCCGTGGTCCAACAAGTGTGGCGACAAGCGAAGAGGGTGTTTTGATGGCAGGCAGGTTGATCTATCTCATCGGACCATCGGGTTCGGGCAAGGACAGCCTGCTGGATGCCGCACGACCGCGTCTGGCCGAGCGTGGCTGCCGCATTGTGCGGCGGGTCATCACCCGCTCGGCGGAAGCGGTGGGCGAAGCCGCGCAGGGTGTGAGCCCGGCGCAGTTTGCCGCAATGGAGGCCGAGGGCGCATTTGCCCTCAGCTGGCACGCCAACGGGTTGTCCTATGGCATCCCACGGGAAATCGATGAGTGGCTGGCGGCGGGGCACGATGTGCTGGTCAACGGCTCCCGCGGCCATCTGGCGCAAACCCGGCTGCGTTACCCGAACCTGCTGGTGGTGCTGCTGACGGTAGACCAAGGGGTGTTGCGCCAGCGCTTGTTGGCGCGGGGTCGCGAATCCCTGGCGGATATTGATCTGCGCCTGGCGCGCAATGCGCGATTCGCCGAGGGTTTGAGCGCTGCTGCAGATGTGTTCCTGCTCGACAATTCCGGCCACCTGGAACACACGGTCGAGCGCTTGCTGGGCTGCCTCGACGGGCAACCCGCATGCGCCTGACACTGCTGGGCACCGGCGATGCGCGGCAAGTGCCGGTGTATGGCTGTGAGTGCGCCGCCTGTGGCCTGGCCCGCCATGACCAGAGCCTGCGCCGCCGCCCATGCAGCGCATTGATCGAGTGTGGCGACCAGCGCTGGTTGATCGACAGCGGGTTGCCCGACCTCACCGAGCGCTTCCCGCCGCGCAGCTTCAACGGGATTCTCCAGACCCATTACCATGCCGATCATGCCCAGGGTCTGCTGCATCTGCGCTGGGGCCAGGGGCTGGTGATTCCGGTGCATGGGCCGGTGGATCCGGAAGGGTTGTCCGACCTGTACAAACACCCCGGCATCCTCGATTTCAGCCAGCCGTTTGCCGAGTTTGAAACCCGCCGGTTGGGTGAACTGAGCGTCACCGCGTTACCGCTGCTGCATTCCAAGCCCACCCTGGGGTATCTGCTGGAAGGTGAAGGGCGGCGCATTGCCTACCTTACCGACACCGTCGGCCTGCCACCCGCCACCCGCGATTGGCTGCAACGCGAGCCGCTGGATGTGCTGGTACTCGATTGCTCCATGCCGCCGCAGCCGCAGGCACCGCGCAATCACAATGACCTGACGCTGGCATTGCAGTGTATTGAGGAGGTGGGTGCGCAGTTGGGGGTGCTGACCCATGTGGGGCATACGCTGGATGCGTGGTTGTTGCAGCATCGGCGGGAGCTGCCGCGGCATGTGACGGTGGGCTGGGATGGGCGGGTGATTTAGCGTGGGAAGTTATGTCAAGCGGTGAGGTCCTGATCGCCGGTGGATTTGGATGAAAAGTTTGAGTGGATGTATCTTTGTTGATGCCGGTTTGGAGTATTCATATTGGCGGCATTGTGTAGATTTTTGTTTTTTTTCTGATAAACCAAGGCGCTGCCGCAACGGCTGGTGTGTGTTCAGTTGTTGAAATTGCAAGTAATTTATTGAGTTTCTTAGCGGGTGTTTCATCGCTTTTAAGTGTTTCGATGAGAACTAAATAAGCGCTGTCCCGTGCTTTCCATGCATGGGAGCTTAATGGCTGATGCCGATTGTTCCGGCTCGTCTATTAATTAATAAAGAGTGCTCTTTCTCATGAACGTTTTTGACGCGATCTCCATCAGGCCCATGCTTCAAAACTTGCCGGAGTCTGACCCCGGTCCGACTGGCTTCGGCGCGAAAGCCAAGCCGACCTACACCACGGATCAGGCCGGCAAGCAGATCTCGCGGGACAACCTGCGGTTTCACGATCGTAACGGCGACATGAAAGTTGATCTGTCCTACACCGTCGACCCCAGTTTCACCGCGCAGCAGCAACAACGCGTTCGTCAAGCGGTGCAGTCCTGGCAGGATGTTGCCAACATTAACCTCAAGGAGCAGGCAGATGGGGCAGACGGCACGGTAAACATTAAAAACAACCCTCGCGGTGACCGTGGTGTTGCCACATCACCTACACGCTCCAACACCAGCACGACCGCGACGATAGGCACGCTGAAAGCAGGGAGCAGACCTGGCCTGGGCAGCCACTTTTCGGTGACCGCGGTACATGAAATCGGGCACGCCATCGGCCTGCAGCATCCAGGCAACTACAATGGTGGCGGCTCTGCCTACAACAGTGGCGCGGTCTATGCCGGGGATACCAAGGCGCGCAGCGTCATGAGCTACTGGTCGGAGAAAAACCAGGCCGGCCACGACTTTCAGTCTTCGAATCCATCCGCGCCAATGATGGACGACATCGCGGCAGCGCAGCGGTTGTATGGGGCCAATCACCAAACCCGCAATACCGACACCACGTATGGTTTCAACTCCAACACCGAGCGGGAGGCGATGACGCTCAAGAGCGCCACGGACAAACCCGTTTTTTGCGTATGGGACGGCGGCGGTGACGATACGTTGGACTTTTCAGGGTTCTCACAGAACCAGAAGATCAACCTCAATGCCGAGTCGTTCTCTGACGTGGGCGGCTTGAAGGGCAATGTCTCGATTGCCAAGGGGTGCACAATTGAAAACGCAACAGGTGGGGCCGGTCGCGACACCCTGATCGGTAACGAGGCGGGCAATCGACTCAAAGGTGGAGCAGGGGCTGATACGTTGCGCGGTGGCGGCGGAGCGGACATGTTTATCTACGACAAGGCCAGTGATTCCACGCCTCAGGATCCTGACTTGATCGAGGACTTTACCAGCGGTACCGACAAGATCGACCTGTCGGGCGCATTGAAAGAAGCCGGGGTGGGCACCCTGGTGTTCACGGACCGATTCACGGGGCGCGCTGGCGAGGCCTTGCTCAAGTACGACGCCGCCACGGGCCGGTCAAGCCTTGAAGTTGACCTGAACGGCAGTGGCAAAGCCGAGTTGTTGATCAACAGTGTTGGCCAGATCAAGTCGACGGATGTGCAGTGGGCGGGGGCGACGCCTGGGTTCAAGCCGGTGCCATTACCCATGCCAAATGTAGTACCGTCCCCGGCGCCGCCCCCTGAGCCTGATTCGAAAACGACCACGCTTGCAGTGTTGAACGAGATGATCGCCAAGACATTGTCGACGTTGCTGCAGCTATTGAAAGGTCTGCTTCAACAGCCGGGCGCCCCTGGGTAACCGCCAGAGTGAAGGCAGAGTCTGGCCCTGTTTCCAGTGCCTGACTCTCAGCCATCAGCACCACGTGGTGCAGCAGCCGGATGTGTAGCAGATTGTTTTCATGCCCGGGTTAGGGCGATGGTTAATTGTAGGTTTATATGTCTCCGGTTTTCTTCGTATCGCATATTGAATGCAGAGCTGGCCTGATCTGAAACTTCTGAATATAAATATAGTGCGCTTGAAAAATTGGCGATGTGTTTCTGGCTGTTTGGATATTTAAATTGAAACGTTCGTAGGGGTGACATTCGGTTTTTTCATGTGAGATTTTAAGGCGGCTGTTAAGTGAAACAGTCGCGTTGAAAGTCTGTTTCCTGATGAATCAAAGTCTCAACTAAAAGGATGTTGTTTGTATGAGAGTCACTGCTTCTTTCGTTAGTCCGCCTGTATCAAGTCATGAGCTATCTACGTTGAATGCGGCCACTACCAGTGATGGCGCAACCTCAAAAAAAACCTTCACCACGGATGATGCTGCAAAGCAGATCCTGCGAGAGGGTTCGAGGCATTACGATCGTAATGGCGATAACAAAATTGAGCTTTCCTTCACCCTTGACGATCAATTCTCTGTGCAACAGAAAGCGTCCTTGCGCAAAGCCCTGACGTCTTGGCAGGACGTGACAAATATTGTCTTCAAGGAGGGGGCGCCAGGTCCGGATGGTTCAATAACCATCAAGGCCAATCCCGATGACAATGGCGGGGTGTCTGGGCTGCCTAATCGCTGGTACGGTGATATGAGCACTACGGTTGGAACGAAAGGCGCTTCTGATGCCCCACGGCATGGCGATGTTTTTTTATCAACGGCCATACATGAGTTGGGACATGCCCTGGGGCTTGGCCACCCTGGGGACTATGGTGAAAGTGTGCACTCTTATGCAGATGCCCTATACACGCAGGACACCAGAGCCCACAGCGTGATGAGTTACTGGCGAGAAACCAATCATACGGGCCATGACTTCAAATCGCGCGAACCTTCAACGCCAATGAAAGATGATATTGCTGCCGTACAGAAACTCTACGGGGCCAATCTCAATATTCGGAATACCGATACTACTTATGGCTTTGAATCCAATACTGACCGTGACCACTTCAGCCTTGAGTCCTCGAAGGACGCCCCGATATTTTCGGTATGGGACGGGGGCGGGAATGACACGCTGAACTTTTCGCTATTTTCCCAGAACCAGAAGATCAACCTGAATGCGGAGTCGTTTTCCAATGTGGGTGGCTTGAAGGGTAATGTGTCTATCGCCAAGGGCGTTGTCATTGAAAATGCCACAGGTGGCTCAGGTGACGATGAGCTCATAGGGAATGAGGCCGGCAACCGGCTCAAGGGTGGAGCGGGTTCAGACAGGTTGACAGGCGGCGCAGGCGCGGACGTGTTTGCTTACGATAGAGCGAGTGACTCGACACTCACCAGGCCTGACGAAATCCTGGATTTCACCAGCGGCACAGACAAGATCGACCTTTCGGGCTTATTGAAAAATACCTCAATCAAGCATTTCAACATTGTTGAGCGGTTTACGGGGCGTGCTGGCGAGATTGTCCTGAGCCATGACCCGCGCAGCGGAAACGGTAGTCTGGGTCTCGACACCACTGGCAGGGGCAAAGCGGATTTTCTGATTAAGAGCGTGGGTGGCATTCAGGCAAGTGACATAGTCACTGGCGGGGCACACGAACCTGGAGTTTCCAAGCCGGAGCCCCAACCAGAGCCCAAGCCAGAACCTCAACCGGACCCGAATCCGGAACCTTTTCCTGCTCCGCACGATACTGTCTATGGCTTCAACTCCAACACCGGTGATCCCTTCCTTAGCCTGCATTCCCAGAGTGGCGCTCCCAGGTTCCTGGTGAGGGACAAAGGTGGCGATGACACCCTGGACTTTTCGGGCTTCCGGCAGAACCAGACCATCGACTTGCGCGAGGGCGCAGCCTCCAGCGTAGGCGGCTTGCGCAATAACGTTGGTATAGCCAAAGGTGTCACCGTGGAGAATGCGATTGGCGGCTCAGGCCGTGACACGCTCATAGGCAATACGGTGGATAACGTTCTCACCGGCGGGGCAGGTGGAGATACGCTCTGGGGTGTGGGCGGTAGAAACACGTTCAGGTATGAGAAGGCCAGCGACTCGGCCTATGACGACGCTGACCTGATCATGGATTTCACCAGTGGCCAAGACACAATTGATCTGACGGGTTTAATGACAGAAGTCGGAACGCCCTTGCGGCTGGTGGATAGCTACACGGGCCGTATTGGAGATACCGTCGTCAAATACAACCAGCAGAGCGGGCGTTACTTTGTGGGCATCGACTTACTGGGACGGCGTCAGACAAACTTCCTGCTTAAAAGCACACGCTTGATCCGGCCAGAGGACGTGATCGGTCTGTCTACTCACCTGCGCTGAAAAGCAACGCGCCAGGGCGCTCGCCATCCTCCTGGAGGGGATACCGCCCATAAATCCCTGGGCGGTAATTTCCAATCAGTCAGCAAGCCCTTGACCTCGTCACTCGTCATTTCTGGCGGATGCGGCGTTGGAGCCGTTGATGCGGTTGTAAGGTGGGTCAGGCAGTCGCCACCGCCCCTTGCCGCGAGGCGCTCAAGAAGCGCAGCAACGCCACCAGCGGGAATGCGCTGCCCACCAGCATCACCCCCAGCCAGCCGCCGTGTTCGTACACGCTGCTGGCAATCGCCGAGCCGAAGGCGCCGCCGATGAAGATGCTGGTCATGTACAGCGCGTTCAGTCGGCTACGGCTGTTGGCGTCGAGGGCGTAGATGGCGCGCTGGCCAAGGACCATGTTCATCTGCACGCAGAAGTCCAGGACCACGCCGGTCACCGCCAGGCCGATCACGCTGTACAGCGGGTGCACGAAGGCCGGCAGGAAGCTCAGTGCGGCAAACAGCATCGCCAGCAGCGAAGCGCGGTGGGTGTGGCCGGCGTCCGCCAGGCGCCCGGCGATGGGTGCGGCGATGGCGCCCAGGGCACCGACCAGGGCAAACAGGGCGATCTGGCTTTGGCTCAGGCCGTGGTTGCGGGACAGTTCCAGCGGGGCGGCGGTCCAGAACAGGCTGAAGGTGGCGAACATGCAGCCCTGGTAAAACGCGCGCTGGCGCAGCACCGGCTGGCGGCGCAGCAGGGTGCCCAGCGAGGCGAGCAACTGGCCATAGCTGGCCGCGTGATCCGGTTGGCGCTTGGGGATGGTCAGCATCAGCACCACGCTGATAAACGCCATCAGTGCCGCAGCGGCCATGAACATGGCGCGCCAGCCGAAGTGGTCGGCCACCACGCTGGACACCGGTCGCGCCAGCAGGATACCCAGCAGCAGGCCACCCATGATGCTGCCGACCACCCGGCCACGGGATTCAGCCGGCGCCAGGTGCGCCGCCAGCGGAATCAGGATCTGTACCGACACCGAGCTGAAGCCGATCAGCAGCGACACCAGCAGGAACAGGTTCGGCTGTTCGGTGAACGCCGCACCCAGCAGGCTGGCGATGGCCACCACGGTGGTGATGATCATCAGCCGGCGGTTTTCCAGCAGGTCGCCCAACGGCACCAGGAAGAACAGGCCCAGGGCATAGCCGATCTGGGTCAGGGACACGATCAGGCTGGCCATGGCCGGCGTGAGGCCGATGTCCGGGGCGATCAGCTCGATGATCGGTTGCGCGTAGTAGATGTTGGCGACGATGGCGCCGCAACAGAACGCAAACAGCATCACCATGCCTCGGGTCATCGTGCTTGTAGCGGGGGGCGTGGCGTTCATGGCGTTCTCATAAAAGCGAAGGATTGTGGCGAGCGAGGATAAAGACTGGCCCCGGGCGCGAGTAGCCTGTCTGTGGTGATAACACTCATGCCGGGAATTAATGACTGAAACGTTAACTTTCGCGCTGAAGGTCGATGATACATTCAGTCACAACTGCATAAACAGGAAATCGACTGCCATGAAGACGACATTCAACAAGATGCTCCTGGCCTCCAGCCTGGCCGCGCTGATGACCGTGGGCGTTGCCCAGGCCGCAGATGCCCCGCGTGTCGGCGTGCGGGGTGCGATTACCGCGATGGACGGCGACGCGATGCACGTCAAGGTCAACAGCGGTGAAGACGTCACCGTGCACCTGACCAAGGACACGCAGGTGCGTGCGGTCACCCTGGCAAAAATCGAAGACATCAAGCCCGGCAGTTACATCGGTTCGGCGGCCATGCCCAACGCGGATGGCACCCTGACGGCGCTGGAAGTGCATGTATTCCCACCGGCGATGGCCGGTACAGGCGATGGGCACCGTGCGTTCGACCTGAAGGAAGGCAGCAGCATGACCAACGGCACCGTGGGTGACCTGGTGGTGAGCAATGGCCGCACGTTGACCGTCAAGTACAAGGGCGGCGAGCAGAAGATCGTGGTGCCGGATGATGTGCCGATCGTCAACCTGGAGCCGGGTGATCGCAGCTTGCTGAAGCCTGGGGTGAAGGTGGTGATGTTTGCGGCGAAGGGCGCGGACGGGAGCGTGACGGCCCAGGCGATTTCCGCGGGTAAGGATGGCGTGACACCGCCGATGTAACGGCTGTAGATAGATCGTTCCCACGCTCCGCGTGGGAATACATCCAGTGACGCTCTGCGTCCCCAGCACGGTCCAGGTCTTGCGGCGCGACCTGGACGCGGAGCGTCCTATGATGCATTCCCACGCGGAGCGTGGGAACGATCCGCGCGTGGGAACGATCAGCGATCAGGGTGCGGATTACTGCCCGGAGTAGATCTGGTCAAAAACCCCGCCATCATTGAAGTGGGTCTTCTGCACGGTGCGCCAGTCGCCAAAGGTCTTCTCTACCGACAGGAAGTCGACTTTCGGGAAACGGTCGGTGTACTTGGCCAGCACTTTCGGGTCACGTGGACGCAGGTAGTTGTTGGCGGCAATTTCCTGGCCTTCCGGCGACCACAGGTACTTCAGGTATTCTTCGGCAGCCACTTTGGTGCCTTTCTTCTCGACCACTTTGTCGACGATCGACACTGGCGGCTCAGCTTCTGCGGAAACGCTCGGGTAGATCACTTCGAACTGATCACGGCCGAATTCACGGGCGATCATTTCTGCTTCGTTCTCAAAGGTCACCAGCACGTCGCCGATCTGGTTGGTCATGAACGTGGTGGTAGCGGCACGGCCACCGGTGTCCAGCACGGGTGCGTGCTTGAACAGGTCACCCACGAACTTCTTGGCCTTCTCTTCGTCGCCACCGTTTTTCAGCACATAACCCCAGGCCGAGAGGTAGGTGTAGCGGCCGTTACCGGAGGTCTTCGGGTTCGGCACGATGACTTGCACGCCATCCTTGAGCAGGTCCGGCCAGTCTTTCAGGGCTTTCGGGTTGCCTTTGCGCACGATGAACACCGTGGCCGAAGTGAACGGCGCACTGTTGTTCGGCAGGCGGGTAACCCAGTTGTCCGGCACCAGTTTGCCGTTGTCCGCCAGGGCGTTGATGTCGGTGGCCATGTTCATGGTGATCACGTCAGCCGGCAGGCCGTCGATCACCGAGCGCGCTTGTTTGCTCGAACCACCGAAGGACATCTGCAGGGTCAGCTTGTCGTTTGGATGCTCGGCGGCCCAGTGCTTCTGGAAGGCGGCGTTGTAGTCCTTGTAGAAGTCACGCATCACGTCATAGGAGACGTTGAGCAGGGTGACCGGGGCGGCCTGGACGACGCCAGCCAGTGCGAGGCCGGCGGCCAGGAGAGAGGCACTAACGAGTTTTTTCACTGCTCATTCCTTGTTGTTCGAGAAGGTTTTTGAAACGCATGGGGGCAATATGCCAGCGACTATAACGGGGGGGCGCATAGTCGCTTAAAGATTAAAAAGAACTTTGCTTATTCCAGTTTCTTGAAAAGCGCGCTGCCACACCGTGAGCAAAACGCTGCATTGGGCTCATGGCTGTTTTTCTTGCACACCGGGCAATCCGTTTGCAATTGCTCACCGCGCATGGCGTTGGCCAGTTCGGCGGTGAAGATCCCGGTGGGCACCGCGATGATCGAATAACCGGTGATCATCACCAGCGACGAAATCACCTGGCCCAGCGGGGTCTTCGGCACGATATCGCCAAAACCCACGGTGGTCAGTGTCACGATTGCCCAATAGATGCCCTTGGGAATACTGGTAAAGCCGTGCTCCGGGCCTTCGATCACGTACATCAAGGTGCCGAACACCGTGACCAGGGTGCAGACGCTGACCAGGAACACCACGATCTTCTGCTTGCTGCCCCGCAGCGCCGACATCAGGTAGTTGGCCTGCTTGAGGTACGGGCCGAGCTTGAGCACGCGGAAAATCCGCAGCATCCGGATGATTCGGATAATCAGCAGGTACTGCGCGTCGCTGTAGTACAGCGCGAGGATCCCGGGCACGATCGCCAGCAAATCCACCAGCCCATAAAAGCTGAAGGCATAGCGCAACGGCTTGGGCGAGCAATACAGCCGCAGGCCGTATTCGATGGCGAAGATGATGGTGAAGCCCCACTCGATATAGGCCAGCACGTTGGCGTAGTTGTCGTGGACTGCCTGGATGCTGTCGAGGATCACGATCACCAGGCTGGCCAGGATGATCAGCAACAGGGTGCTGTCGAAGCGTCGGCCGGCCGGGGTGTCACTTTGGAAAACCATGACGTAGAGACGCTCACGCCAGTGCTTGTTGCTGTCCATGGAAGTCGCCTGAATCGAAGATCAGCGAAGCCTAGGGGGATTCGAAGGGGCTGTCCATGCGGGTTTTCTGCATCACCCGCTGACTGGCGCGCACCAGCCAGGTGGCGAGGATAAACGGCGCGGTCAGCGCGGGCAGGTTCAGGCCGGTGAAGCCGGGCGTGAGGATGATCGCCAGCAGGATGCCGATCAGCGGCAGCCAGGGTTGGCGACGATACTGGCTGAGGGCCAGGGCGGCCAGCGCCGGGTTATAGCTGTGCAGGCCGAGCAGGGCGCTGGCGGGCTCGTCCATCAACAGGGCGATCAACACGCCGAGGCTCGCGCCGGTCAGCGCCCACAAGGCCGCGCGGCGGCTGGCTATTAAAAGGCCGAGGGCGATCAGCAGGCCGGCGAGGGGGTGGTCCATCAGGATGACTTGGGCCAGACCTGTGAACGGCGCGCAGATTAGCGCCCAGGTGCCGGGTTCGCTGGCGGCAAATGCGGCGGGCGCGGTGGTGCCCAGCAGCAGCCAGCCGAGTACCACAAACGGTGCGGTGTAGGCGGGCAGGTCATCGGGGTTGGCGGCGCGTTTGAGCCACTGGCGAGTGAGGATTGCGCTGAGGCCACCGCAGGCGAGAATCAACGGCGGCAGCAGTGCCGACCAGCTGAAGTGCTGGCTGATCAGCAAGCCGAGCAGCACGCCGTTGTAGCTATAGAGACCGGCCTGGCGTTCGGCCTTGGGATAGCCGCGGCGTTGGGCGGTCAGCAAGCCGGCGACACCGCCCAGCAGCGCGCCGCCGAGCAGGGCCGGGGCGCCGACCAGGATCGCCAGCAGGCAGAGCAGGCCACACAGCGGGTGGCGCTGCAGGAATATCTGGCTGAAGCCGTTGAGCAGGGCTTCGGCCCAGTCGGGGCAGGGTTGGTTGGGCATGATCAATAATCTGCAGGAAAGCGCCGAATCTTGTGGCGAGGGAGCTTGCTCCCGCTGGGGCGCGCAGCGGCCCCAAAARATGGGCCTGCTGCGCAGTCCAGCGGGAGCAAGCTCCCTCGCCACAGGTTATGGGCTACTCAGGTAGTGTGTACCTCACATCGCCGCCCGCAACGAGCGCGGTGAAAGCCCGTAATGCGACTTAAACCTCACCGCAAACCGCGACGCCGACGCATACCCGCACGCACTGGAAATCTCCCCGATGGAATCCCTGGAGGTTTGCAGCTGTTGCAACGCCGCCCCCAGCCGAACATTTTCCAGGATGGTCCTGAAGCTTGCATCCTCATTGGCCAGCTGCCGACGCAACGTCGACTCCCCCAGATTCAACTGCTGCGCGACCGTGGCAACGGTCCAGTCCCTGGACAGGTTGCTGCCGATCAACCGCTGCACGCGCTCACTCAAGGGGTCGTTGCGATCCATCAGCAACGGTCCCGCCTGGCCGGCCAGGCACAGACAGAGCAACACGGCCTCGCCATAGTGGGTGCACAGGGCCGCCGGGGCGCCGGTGCTCAGTGCGGTCAGCAGTTGGTCCCAGGCTTGTCGGGTCTGTTTGTCCAGGCGTACGCACAGGTCGGCATGCATGCTGCCCTTGAACTGCGCGCCATACCGGGCAACGAAGTTACGCAACACCGTCACCGGAAACGACACCACATCAGCGATGTAGTCACCCTGGGCACCGGGAAAGTTGGTCACCCCAAGCTCGCGGCCCGCCGGCAGTAGAATCAGGTGCTGTGGGCCGGCACGCATTTCGCGCTCATCCCACTGCATCAGTTTTTGCCCCTGTCGCACGCGGCACAGGGCGGTCATGAAGATCGGCACGCGTTGCAGGGTATGGTGTTGCCGGGCCCTGATCACGCAGCTTTCGATGATGCTTTCCCGGTGCCGCAGACCTTCGTGAACATCCATCGTGACTAGCGTCCGTAAGGGGCCGTGATTGTGGCCTTGGCCAAGCTGTTGGCATTGAGCATGTAGCCGACCAGGGCGCCGCTGGATTGATTGTCGATCGGCAGGGTGTCGACTTTCAACGCCCACACGGTGAATTGATAGCGATGCGGTTTATCACCCACGGGCGGGCAGGCGCCGCCGAAGCCGGGTTGGCCGTAGTCCGTGCGGCCTTGCACCGCCCCGGCTGGCAGGTGGGTGCCCACGTTACTCGGCAGGCTGGAGACGGTGACGGGCAGGTTCACCACCGTCCAGTGCCACCAGCCGCTGCCGGTCGGGGCGTCGGGATCGTAGACGGTGATGGCGAAGCTTTTGGTACCCGCCGGGGCGTTGGCCCAGGACAGGGCAGGGGAGGTGTTGCCGCCGCTGCAGCCGAAGCCGTTGAATTCCTGCAGGTGCGTCAGCGGGCGTTGGTCGGCAATGTCCGGGCTGCTGAGTGAGAAGCTGGCGGCGTGTCCGCTGGCGACCATGATCAGGGTGATCGCGGGGGCAAGTGCTTTGAGTTTCATTGCGGTGATGTCCAGGCGTGGTTTGAGCCTTGATCCTAAACAGCGCAGGGGCACTGCACTGCGCCGAAGCGCTCGATGATTGTGCCGAAACGCTCTGCCCACTAAGGCTGAACCCTCAGCGTCCGGATGATGAACGCATGCAGGCTATTGACCGCCTTGGAACCGCGGGACGCCCGGCTACGCAGAATCGAAACCTCCATGGGCTCAATGCTGCCCAAACCGTGCTCGTCACCGAGTACCTGAAGCGAATCCTGCACGGTGCATTGAGTGATCGCGGCAATCGCGAGCCCGCCCTCGACGGCGGCCACCTGGCCGGCAAGGCTGGAGCTGTTGTACACCACCTTGAATTCGCGCCCTTGCTGGGTGAGTGCGTTCACCGCATACCGCCGGGCGAGGCTTGCGCTTTCGTAGACGGCGATGGGGATCGGGTCGCGCCGCCACAGTTCGAACTGGGGTGAGCCTACCCACACCATGGGCTCCTTGAACAGGAAGGTGCCGCTTTGGGGCGAGTCCCGAGACACCAGCGCCAGGTCAAGATCGCCGCTGCGCAACTGCGGGATCAGCGTGGTCGACTGTTCACAGGTCAGTTCGATTTCCACACCGGCGTAGCGCGGCGAATAGCGCTTGAGCAGCGGCGTGAGGTACCGGGCCGCGTAGTCTTCGGCAACGCCAAGGCGGATGCGCCCGGTCAGCTCTTCACCGTGAAACGCCGCCTGGGTTTCAGCGTGCAGGGCGAGCATGCGCCGGGCGTAGCTCAGCAGCGTCTGGCCATCGGCAGTCAGTTGCAGGTGCCTCGGGCCGCGACTCAAGAGCTGTCGTCCAAGGGCGGCTTCGAGTTTCTTCATCTGCATGCTGACGGCGGACTGCGAGCGGTTGACCTCGTGGGCGGCGCCAGACAACGAGCCGGCATCCACCACGGCCACAAAGCATTTGAGCCAATCGAGTTGCAAATCGCTGGCGGGCATCGCGCTGACCTCTATTCGTTAATCGAATGGCTAAGGCCTGAATTATGCGCTTTTCATGGACGCTTGTTCACCCGCAATATTCTGCCTTGAACCAACACCTTCTGGATCGGATCCATGCCCTTTGATACCTGGTTGCTTTACCTGGTTACCTGCTTCGGCATCTCGGTGGTGCCAGGGCCCAATGCGTTATTGGCGCTGACCCACGGTGCGCTTCACGGCAGCCGCAAAACGCTGTTCACCATCAGCGGTGGCGTGCTCGGTTTTGCGATTGTGCTGGCGCTGTGTGCGTTGGGGTTGGGTGCGCTGATCCAGGCGTCGGCCAGCCTATTCACGGCCTTGAAGGTGGCGGGTGGGCTGTACCTGATCTGGCTGGGCTTCGGGCTGTGGCGGGCGGCACCGGTCAGCCTTGAGGCGACCGGAACTACCAGCTCGCGGAGCTGGCCGCTGTTCCGCCAAGGGCTGGTATCGGCGATCTCAAACCCCAAGGCCTTGCTGCTGTTCACCGCGTTTATTCCACCGTTCCTGGACCCGCACCGGAGCATCGTTGCGCAAACGCTCACCATCGCCCTGACCTACGCCGTGGTGGAGTTCATCGTCGAGTACCTGGTGGCCAGCGCCGCGCACCGGGTACGGCCCTGGCTGGCGCGAACCGGGCGCCGATTCAATAAAGTCTGTGGCGGTTTTTTTGTGCTGTTCGGGTTGGCCCTGCCTATCCATGCCTGAGGGCACATCCCCGCGGCTTAGGGATGTTCGATCACCATCACCGCCGTGGTATCCGCCTCAAGTGCTTCGAACACATGGGGCGCATTCGCCAGGTAGCTGATGTAGTCGCCGGCGTGCAGCAGCACAGGCGCACCGGCCGGGCCGATATTCGCGCTGCCGCTGCACAGCAGCACGTGCTCGACGGTGCCGGCAGGGTGGGGCTGAGACAGGCGCGCTTCGCCCGGCTGTACCTTTAGCCGGTAGATATCGCGACGCACGCCCGCCGGGCAATCCGCAAGCAGTGTGGCCGCGTAGTGGCCGGTTTCGGTATAGGTGGTCAGGCCCTCGTTGGCGCGAATTACCCGCAGGTGTTGCTGGGGTTGTTCGAAGAACCGGGTCACCTGCAAGCCCATCGCCGTGGCCAACGACCACAGGGTCTCGATGCTGGGGTTGCCGATGCCGGACTCCAGCTGGGACAAGGTCGACTTCGCCACGCCTGCGCGTTTTGCCAGTTCAGTCAATGAAAGCCCCGCGGCCTGGCGTTCGCGCTTGATCGACAGGGCCAGCAGGTCGATTCGGCTTGGATTGAGATTGTTCGTTATGTCGGTCATTTGTTCTTCAAATCATCCATAAATGGGTTGACGCTTTGTCGCCGGGTGTTCAGCATAGCAATCATTCGTTCATTATAAAAACCGAGTGTCGAATGATCTGGTGCGTGTTCCACCTCTGCGATTATTGGCCATGGCTGCTCTGGCGGGCGCTCTCCTACGACCTTGAAGGGTGGCGCAGCCTGCTGGTGGCGACGCAGTTGGCGCAGCAACATTGCCGGGGGCTATTCTGCGGGCCGCTATGATTCCTTTTCGCCATCCTTCGGGATCGGGCTATGATCGCCCAATCCGAACCAGACGCTCCCCAGACCTATGCCCGTTGACCTGCAAGCCCTCTATCCCAAACTGATCCACTTGATGCTGGATACGGTGTTCGTGGTCGACAGTGAAAACCAGATCGTGTTTGTGAGTGATGCCTGCGAAGCGCTGCTGGGGTACCGCGCCGAGGAACTGACCGGCACCCTGATCACCCACTACATGCACCCTGAAGACCTGGCCCGCACCCGGGCGTCGATTGTGCGGGTCATGAATGGCAAGCCCCACGTCGACTTCCGCAACCGCTATATCCGCAAGGATGGCAGTGTGGTGCACATTCTGTGGGCGGCCTTCTGGTCCGAGGAAGTGGGGGCGCGGATCGGTGTTGCGCGGGACGTAACCGCCCTGACGCAGGCGGAGGAAGAGCTGCGTTTCCTCGCCCATCACGACCCGTTGACGGCTCTCACCAATCGCTCGCTGTTCAATGACCGGTTGGACGAGGCCCTGCAAGCCGCCCACCACCACAAAAGTCCTCTGGCCTTGCTGTTTCTGGACGTGAATGACTTCAAGGCCATCAATGATGTGCACGGGCATGCCGTGGGCGACCGCGTGCTTTGCGTGATTGCACGACGGTTGGAAGGGTGTGTGCGTGAGAGCGACCTGGTGGCCCGGATGGGCGGGGATGAATTCACCGTGCTGCTGACGGATATTCAATCACCGGAAGCCGTGTCGGCCAAAGTGCAGCAGATAGTTGCGGTGATGACCCAGCCCCTGAGCGCTGAGTTTGGCGCGGTCAAGATGCCGTCCTGCAGTATCGGCGTAGCGTTTTACCCGGCGGATGGGGCAGATGCCGACAGCCTGCTCAGCCACGCGGATGGTGAGATGTACCGGGTTAAAAGGCAGCGGTTTGCAACCGATTAACGCTGCTGGAAAGCAATCTTCAGCCCCAATCCCATGAACAACGTCCCAATGATCTTTCCCTCCCAACGGCGCAGCCTTGAAAGGCCCACCATCCATTGGCTCAACGGACGAATCGCCAGCGAAATCAGCGTGGTGTACATCGCACTGAGCCCCGAGAAGATCAACCCCAACACCGCGAACTGCGCCAGGGAAGAACCCGATTCCGGGTGAATAAACTGCGGCAGGAAGGCCAGGAAGAAAATCGCGGTTTTCGGGTTCAGCACTTCGGCACCCACCGCCTGGAAATACGCCTGGGTCGAGGTCACGGTGGGCAGGTCTTTGCGCGTGGTGGCGCCAGGCTTGGCCATAAACGCACGTATGCCCAGGTAGATCAGGTAGCAGGCACCGACGATTTTGACCACGTTAAACGCCACGGCCGAGGTCATCAGGATGGCCGACAGGCCGAGCGCCGCGCACAGCGTATGGATCAGGTCGCCCGAGGCCACCCCCAGCCCGGTGGCAATCCCGACCTTGCGCCCACCCTGGAGGGTGCGGGTGATCACCAGCAGCACGGCTGGGCCGGGAATCAGGAAAAGGCCGATGACCACGGCGACATACGTCAGGATGGGGGCGAGTTCGAACATGCTGTGTTATCTCAATGCCGGATGCGTCCTACAGTAATCCTCATCCCGGGGATTAACGCAATACAGATGAACACCCGCCGGAACCGCCTGGCCTTTTACTTCGCGAACGCGTATGCGCCACCCTGTTCCAGCGCCTTGCGATACGCCGGCCGTTCCTGAAAGCGTTGCACCCACGCCGCCACATTCGGGTAGGCCTGCAGCTTGCCCTGAGCCCGGGCGATTTCGCCGATGAAGCTCATCTGGATATCCGCGCCGGTCAATTCGTCACCCACCAGGTACGGCGTGAGCCCCAGTGCGTTGTCCAGATAACCCAGGTAGTTCGCCACCTCGGATTCGATACGCGGATGCAACGGCGCACCCGCGTCACCCAGGCGCCCGACGTACAGGTTGAGCATCAGTGGCAGCATGGCCGAACCTTCGGCGAAGTGCAGCCATTGCACGTATTCGTCATAGGTTGCAGTGGCCGGATCCGGTTGCAGGCGGCCGTGGCCATGGCGGCGAATCAGGTAGTCGATGATGGCGCCGGACTCGATCACCACGTGGGGACCGTCTTGAATCACCGGTGATTTGCCCAGGGCATTGATCGCCTTGAGTTCAGGGGGCGCGAGGTTGGTTTTCGGGTCGCGCTGGTAGCGCTTGAGCTCGTAGGGCAGGCCGAGTTCTTCGAGCAGCCACAGGATACGTTGCGAACGGGAGTTGTTGAGGTGGTGGACGATGATCATGGTGGCTCCGCTGGGCGAGAATAGAGGCGTATAGGGACAGACCGCGGTGGCGCTGTGGAGTGCCGTGAATTAAATCTGCTTCGATAAAGGCATGAAAGATGGATAATCACGCCGGCAAGCACTGATTACACACCGGATAGAAAACATGAATCGTCAAAAAAAACTACAGCAGCTGTTCAAGGCCAAGGCCAAAAAGGCCAGCGCCAAATTGGCACCGGCCAAAAAGGATAAATACATCAGCAAAGCAGACCGATTGAAGCTGGCTGCCGAGTCCGGTGATGAGCCTGTTGTTACCTCTGAGAGCTGATCCAGAAGGCCTAAGCATTACCTGATAGGGAATCGACGGAAAAACCATGAACACTGCTCAACTCGCGATTCAGCACTACATACTCGCCAAGGACGGCAACCGCCCGCATTTGCTCAGCCGGGCGTTTGTTCCCGAGGCAATCCTGGACATGGTGGTGCGCACCGGGTCCATCTCGTTTCCGCCCCACGTCGAAGGGATGGGCGGCATCGGCGATGTGCTGGTGAGGCGGTTCGGGCAGACCTTTGAAAACGTCTATACGTTTTGCCTGGGGCAGCCACCCGAAGCGGGGGCCAAAACCTATCAGTGCAAATGGCTGGTGGGGATGTCCGACAAAAACTCCGGCGAAGCCCGGGTTGGGTGTGGGGTGTATGAGTGGCAGTTCAGTGTTGAGTCGGGGCTTGTTGAAAAGCTCACCATCACTATCGAGCATATGAAGACGCTGCCCGCTGCGGATTTGGGGAGCGTCATGAAGTGGGTGTCAGGTCTGAGTTACCCATGGTGCAACTCGGAAGCAGCAGTGAGCGATGCTCCCGATATTGACGCGATGGGCGAGGTGATCCAGTACCTCACTGTCTGACGGCGACTCAATGCGCATCAACGGCACCAGCAACACGGCCACAACAAAACACACAGTGATGATCACGAGCGCGTCTTCGCTGCAGGCTTGGCGGCTGAAACGGGCTTGCCAGCCCTTGGATCAACGGGTTTTGAAGTGACAGCCAGCGCTGTTACCGGTTGTACGGTGAGTTCGACACCGATTGCGGTCATCAGCTTCCTTATGGTCTCAAATCGCGTTTTCGAGCCGGCTTTCAGCACCTTATAAAGGCTTTCACGATTGACCCCCGCATCCTTGGCGACCTTATTTACGCCTTTGGCTTTTGCGACCTCGGCCAACGCATGAATAAGGCCCTCGGTATCACCGGTTTTCAGACTTTCAGCCAAATAGGCCGCCATTGCTTCCGGGCTATCGAGAAAGCGCGAGGCTTCGTAATGAGTCGTACCCGTCGTGTCGAGGCTGAGGATTGGCATCTCCTCGGGATTGAATTTATCGCTCATATCATTTACCTCTCAGGCCAGCGAGTATTGCTTTAGCTTTTTGTATGCCCCGTTTTTGATCCGTTTTATCGCTCCCGCTGAGCATCAAGTACTCTGCGATTCCCGAGCGCACATAGTAAATTCTGTAGCCCGGGCCAACAAAAACACGCATTTCGCTCATCCCATCGCCAACCGATTCGCAATCACCAAAGTTGCCCGCTCCGGCACGATCCAGTCGGGTCAGAATTGCCGCTTTTCCCTGAGTGTCCTTCATACGTTTAAGCCAGCTCTCGAACTCGGGTGTTTGGTGGATCTCGTATATTTTTTTCTTGTTGATCATAGTTCCATTTGTAGCTAGATGGCTACATCTTGTCGACGCGAGGTTGAGTACAGGTAAAGGGGTATTCAGCGCCTGGGCAACCTTAGAGAGGTGCCTCCCAGATGCACAAGCTGGCAAATTCCGACGCGACTGTAGGCAATGGAGCCGGGTGCTGTACTCACAGCCTCAAACGTTGTGACAAGTCCTCTCTAATGCGCATCCGCCGTCGGCTGCTTCGGCGGTTGCACCTTGCGCATCAACGGCACCAGCAGCACCGCGACGATGAAGCACACCATGATCATCAGGAATGCGTCCGCATAGGTCAGCGTTTGCGCCTCGCGCCAGGTCAGCGCCCACAGCTGACTCAGCGCGAACTGGCTCGAATCCAGGCTGTTTTGCCCGAGCAACTGGGCATTCCCCGAAAGCTGGTCAAGCCAGACGTTCATCGATTCGTTCCGGATGTTCAGGTGTTCAGCCAGGCGCAGGAAGTGCAGGTTGGTGCGGTCATTGAGCACCGTGGCGCAGGCGGCGATGCCGATGGCGCCGCCGAGGTTGCGCATCAGGTTGAACAGGCCCGAGGCGAGCTTCAGGCGGTCGGGGGCCAGTGCGCCGAGGGTCAGGGTGACCACCGGCGGCACTGCCATTTGTTGAGCAAACCCGCGTATGGCTTGGGGCAGCAGCAGCTCCTTGGCGCCCCAGTCGTGGGTGATGGGGGAGAAGTCCCACATCGACAGGGCGAATAACGACAACCCGAACATCAAAATCCAGCGCAGGTCGAAACGATTGGCCAGCAAGGCGTACACCGGGATCGCCAGCAACTGGAACACCCCCGTGGAAAACACCGCCAGGCCGATATCCAGCGAGCCGTACCCGCGCACCCGCCCGAGAAACAGCGGCGTGAGGTAGATGGTGGCGAAAATGCCGATGCCGGTGATAAATGAAAACAGGCAGCCCAGGGCGAAGTTCCTGTCCCGAAGCGCGCGCAGGTCGACGATCGGCTCCTTGATTTCCAGGCAGCGCCAGATAAACAGCCCGCCGCTGATGGCGGCTATCCAGGCCGTGGTCGAGATGGTGCTGTCGCTGAACCAGTTCCAGCGCGGGCCTTCTTCGAGGGTGTATTCCAGGCAGCCGAGAAACACTGCCATCAACGCCATGCCGATATAGTCGGCGCCCTTGAGCAATGACGGGTTGGGGCGGTCGACCTTGACCAGCATCGGCACCGCAAAGGTCACGAAGAGGCCGGGCAGCAGGTTGATGTAGAACAGCCAGTGCCAGGAGGAGATGTCGGTGATCCAACCGCCCACGGCCGGGCCCAATGTGGGGGCCAGGGACGCGATGGCGCCGATGGTGGAGGCGGCGATCACCCGCTGCTTGCCGTTGAAGTACATGAACGCGGTGGTGAACACCAACGGAATCATCGAGCCCCCCAGGAACCCCTGCAAGGCGCGAAACGCGATCATGCTCTGGATGTTCCAGGCCATCGCGCACAGCAGGCTGGTCAATGTGAACCCGGCCGCCGACGCCGCGAACAGCCAGCGCGTGCTCATCACCCGGGAGAGCCAGCCTGACATGGGGATCACGATGATTTCCGCGATCAGGTAGGCGGTCTGCACCCACGCCGTATCGTCCGCGCCGGCAGACAACCCGCCGCCGATGTCCTTGAGGGAGGCGGAGACGATCTGGATGTCGATCAAGGCGATGAACATGCCCACGCACATGGTGGCGAAGGCCGCGACCTTTTGTGCGGTGCTGAGGGCGGGCAACGGGCTGTTCATAGCTGGGCCTTGAGGGCGCTGGCCTGGTCCTCGAACGCCTCATCGGTGTTGACCTTCGCCATCACCGACAGGCCCGGACGCAGGGCGCCGAAGTCGGCATCGTTGCTGTCGAGGCGCACGCGCACCGGCACTCGCTGCACGATCTTGGTGAAGTTGCCGGTGGCGTTTTCCGGCGGCAGCACACTGAATTGCGCCCCGGTGGCAGGGGCCAGGCTCTCGATGTGCCCGTGGAATTCACGGCCGGGGAGGATGTCGGCGCGGATGCTCACGCTTTGCCCGACCTGCAGGCGCCCCAATTGGTCTTCCTTGAAGTTGGCATCCACCCACAATCCTTTCGCGGGCACCACCGAGATCAGTTGGCTGCCGGCCGCGGCGTAGGCACCGACCCGGGCGCGGCGGTTGCCCACGTAACCATCCACCGGCGCCCGCAGTTCGGTATAGCTGATGTTCAATTGCGCCTGGTCGCGTTCGGCCTGCGCCTGTTGCAACGCGGCACGCGCCTGGCCGCGCTGGGTTTCAATCACGTCGATTTGCCGGCGCGCCGCCATCAACCCGGCCTGCGCCCGGGAGTGGTCGGCGCGGGCGGTCTTCCATACGGCGCTGACCCGCTGTGCGCTTTCGACCGATACGGCCTGGCTGCGCACCAGGTTCTGGTAACGCGTTTGATCGTCGCCGGCCCGTTGTGCTTCGGCATCGGTGGCGTCGATCTGTGCCTTGGCCTGGTTGATCACCGCCAGTTGCAGTTGTTCGGTGGCGTCGAGGTTGGCGAGCGAGGCCTGTTGCGCGGCCACGGCGCCGTCGGCCTTGGCCAGGGCCGTGCGGTAGTCGCGCACATCAATGCGCGCCAGCACGTCGCCGGCCCGTACGAACTGGTTGTCCTGCACCGTCACTTCGCTGATGTAGCCCGGCACTTTGGCGCTGATCACCGTCACATCCGCCCCGACATAGGCGTCGTCGGTGTCTTCGATAAACCGGCTGACCAGCCACCAGTGACTGGCGTACCACACGCCGCCCGCCACGGCCAGGGTCAGCAGCCCCAGGCGTAAAACCTGTTTGCGCCGGGATGGTTGGGTGGGTTCGGGCACAGCGCTGACTGGAGCGTCCATGACGAAATGACCTCGTTGAGTATTAGTGGGGGAAGGGGCTGACCAGCTGGTCTTTTTCGGCGTAGGCCCGGCCGGTTCGTGCGCGCCACAGGGTCAGCGGTTCGGCATCGGCGCTGACATGTACGCGGTGGCCCGCACGGGTGATGGGGTTGCCGGTGTTGGCATCCATCAACGCCAGCACCACCGGGCGCCCGGTGGACTCATCGGCGAGAAACACCTTGGTCGAGCCCTCGGCATGCCGCGCGCCCCAGGCCATCAGCGTGAGGATGACCTGGCGCAAGTCCCGGCCCGCTTCGGTGAGGTGGTACTCATGGCGCGGCGGGTTGTCCTGGTACGGGCGCCGTTCCAGCAAGCCGCCGGCCACCAACGCATTCAGGCGGCGGGTCAGGGTGTTCGAGGCGATCCCGAGGCTCTGCAGGAACTCGTCGAAACGGCGCAGCCCGTAGAACGCATCACGCAGGATCAACAGGCTCCAACCATCACCGATGTGCTCCAGGGCACGGGCGACCGGGCAGGACATGGGTTGGAAGCTGGCTTTCTTCATGAGGGACTCCGGGATCTGTTGCTAAATATTACGCAAGTAATATTGCACAGTGGATTTCATAATGAAAGTCACTAGTTGAAATTTTTTGCAACGCTGGATGGCGGCCAGGCAGACGCAAAAAAGCCCCGGGATTCGGGGCTTTTCAGAGGGGAGGGTGCAGGGGGGCCGTTTGAGCGCGGCTGTCCTTATGCCTGCGCCGGTTCCTGGCAGATACGTGAACCTGTGCGCCGCGAGCGCCAGCCGAGGCCCAGCACCATCAGCAAACCCAGGGCCGCCATGATCGCGCCAGCCAGCGAAATGGCCGGGTAGCCCAGCCCTGCGTTGATCACTGCTCCCCCCAGCGCCGCGCCAATGGCGTTACCGAAGTTGAACGCACCGATGTTCATCGCCGAGGCCAGGTTGGGTGCATCCTTGGCGGCTTCCATCACGCGCATCTGCAGGGGAGGTACCAGCGCAAAGCTGGCGGCGCCCCACAGCAGGATCGACAAGGCGGCGGGCAGCGGCCATTGCATGAGCACAGAGAAGGCCAGCAGCACGGCAATCAGGACCACGAGCGACGTTATCAGGGTGCGGTCCACCGAACGGTCCGCAGACTTGCCGCCCCAGACGTTGCCGAGGGTCAGGCCGATCCCGAACAGCACGAGCATTGCAGTGACGAAGTTGGTCGAGGCGTGGGTGACATCCCGCAGAATCGGCGCGATATAGGTAAACACCGTGAACATGGCGCTGGACCCCACCACGGTCAACGCCAGCGCTGCCAGTACCGGCCCGCGGCCCAGTACGCGGATTTCGGCCATCAGGCTTCCCCCTTTTGGAGCGGGCGTATTCGGTAGCGCCCACCACAGGGCCACCATCACGAACGCCCCGAGCCCGCTGATGCCCCAGAACGCCGTACGCCAGCCGAAGTTCTCGCCGAACCAGGTTGCCAGGGGCACGCCACCGATGGTCGCCAGGGTCAGCCCGAGGAACATCGCGGCGACGGCCCCCGCGCGTTTGTCGGGCGCCACCACACTCGCTGCCACGATGGAGCCGATGCCGAAGAATGCCCCGTGATTCAGCGATGTCACCAACCGGGCGACCATCAGGGTCTGGTAGTCGGTGGCCAGGGCTGACAGCAGATTACCCAGGGTGAAAATGGCCATCAGGCCCACCAGCAGATAACGGCGCGCCACCCTGGCTGTCGCGAGGGTCATGATCGGGGCGCCGATCAGCACGCCCATGGCATAGGCGCTGACCAGCAGCCCGGCGGCGGGAATGGAAACACCGAGGTCGGCGGCGATCCCGGGCAACATGCCCATGGGGGCAAACTCGGTGACCCCGATGCCGAAGGCGCCGATGGACAGTGCTACAAGGGGTGGGTTGATACGCATAGGTGACTCCTCATCTTTGTATCAAATGCTACAATCACGACTTTTCAGGCGGTAGCCCTCGGCGGGGCACTACAGCTTTGCGTGGAGATCACAAGTGGACATAGACGGTCGGTCGGGGGAGATGGCGGTGTTCGCCATGGTCGCGGAGCAGGGCAGCCTCTCGGGGGCGGCTCGGGTGCTGGGCCTCACGCCGTCATCCATCAGCCGCATCATCACCCGCATCGAGGGGCGCATAGGCACCCGCCTGCTGCTGCGCACCACCCGGGCGATCACGCTCACGGCCGAAGGCGAAGCGTATTTGCGCGGCGCCCGGCGGATCCTGGCGGACATGGCCGAAGTCGAGGATGCGATCACCGACCAGGGCGCGCCACGGGGGCGGCTGAGGGTCAGCGCGGCGCTCGCACACGGGCGGCTGTCGATCGTGCCGCTGGTTGCCGCGTTCAGCGCGCGCTACCCGGCCATCGTGGTTGAGTTGCGGCTGGAGGATGAGGTGGTGGATATCCTGGGCGGGCAAGCGGACGTTGCAATCCGCTTCGGTCAATTGGCCGACAGCCCCTTGACCGCTCGCCTTATCGGCTCCATCGGCGAGGTCATAGTCGCTTCCCCGGACTACCTGGCGCGTCATGGCACGCCGCAGGTGCCGCAGGATTTGCTCAACCACAACTGCCTGCGTTTCAACTTCCGCCGGGCAGCGCCCGACTGGCCGTTTCGCGTGGACGGGCGCGATTTTTCGCTGCAGGTGTCGGGTACGATCGAGGGTAACAGCGGGGAGGTATTGTCCCAGCTGGCCAAGCTGGGTGCCGGCATCGCACGCATTGGCGCATTCAGCGTGGCAGATGACCTGGCCAGCGGTGATCTGGTGCCGTTGCTTGAAGCGTACAACCCCGGAGACCAGGAGCCGATTCACGCGGTGTTCGTCGGCGGCGCGGCGATGCCTGCGCGGGTCAGGGCATTTGTCGACTTTCTGGTGGAACACCACCCGGCGTGACCGCCACTGACACCACAGGCCGCTCCTCCTGACGCAATCCTCTTGAATACTTGCCTAATCCTGCGATCTTGCCCACCCCTGCATAGCGCCTTGATGAACCAGGGTCTAAAGTCATTCCCATCGCCCGCTAGACTAGTCAAACCACGCGCGCGCGAACCAGACGGGCCATCGATGCCCAGCGGCGAGGCCCCGTCTTGCCGTCTAAAAATACTAAAAAATGCAACACCAACCGATGATCAGCGGGTGAGCCATGGAATTACGAATTAACCAGCAGACCCACCAAGTCGACGCCGAACCCGACACGCCCCTGCTCTGGGTCATCCGCGACAACCTGGACATGACCGGCACCAAATACGGCTGCGGCCTGGCGCAATGCGGTGCGTGTTCGGTGCTTGTGGACGGCAATGTCGTGCGTTCCTGCGTCACGCCCGTTTCCGGCGTGGTCGGCCGAGAAATCACCACCATCGAAGCCATCGAGTCCGATGACGTCGGCAAGCGGGTCGTCGCCACCTGGGTCGAATACCAGGTCGCCCAATGTGGCTACTGCCAATCCGGCCAGGTAATGGCGGCCACCGCGCTGCTCAAGCACACGCCCAAGCCCAGTGATGCGCAGATCGAGGCCGCCATGGTCAACCTCTGTCGCTGTGGCACCTATAACGCCATTCATGCCGCCGTGCATGACCTTGCGCAGAAGGGAGAGGCCTGATGAACATTCGCATTGATCCCACTGCGCTGCCCTTGGTCGCGGCGCTGACTGACCCGGTGAACCTGTCCCGCCGTCGCTTCCTGGCCAGTACGGCCGTGGGCGCGCTGGTGATCGGTTTTGGCCTGCCGCTGGGGTCTGGCCGAGTGCAGGCGGCCACCGCCGCGGCCACGGCCGAGCGCGGTACGCAGGTGCCGGCCTTCCTGGAGATTCGCCCGGACAACACGATTCGTTTGCTCAGCCCGTTTATCGAAGGCGGCCAGGGCACGTTCACCGCGATGGCGCAGATTGTCGGCGAGGAGTTGGACGCCGACCCGGCCACGTTCCTGGTTGAGTGTGCCCCGCCCGGTGAAGCCTTTGTGGTGATGGAGAACGGCATGCGCATCACCGGCGGCAGTATGTCGGTGCGGATGAGTTACCCCACGATGCGCCGGCTGGGTGCGCTGGCCCGGGCCATGTTGCTGGAGGCCGGGGCGCAGGCGCTGAAGGTACCGGTGAGCGAGCTGTCGACCGAGCCGGGCAAGGTGGTACACGCGGCGTCCGGGCGTTCCCTTGCGTATGGCGAGTTGGCCGGGCGGGCGATGGACCTGCCGGTACCGGATGTGTCCAGTGTGAAGCTGCGCGACCCAAGCCAGTTCCGTTGGATCGGCAAGCCGGTGAAGCGTCTCGATGCGTATGACAAGTCCACCGGCAAGGCGCTGTACAGCATTGATATGAAGGTCGACGGCATGCTCCATGCCGCCGTGCAGCATGCGCCCCGACTCGGCATGACCGTGGGCAGCCTGCGCAACGAAGACCAGGTCAAGGCCATGCCGGGCGTGCATTCGGTGCATCGCCTGCCCGGTGCGGTGGCGGTGGTGGCCGAGCGTTGGTGGCATGCCAAGCGTGCGGTGGAGTCGATTCAGGTCGACTGGCTGGAGCCGACGGCTGATTCCAAGGTGCGCGGGATGCCGAAGGACTTTTCCAGCGACGAGCATTTCAAGCGCCTGGCCGCAGAAACCGGCCCGGCCCGTGATGATGAGAACGAGGGCGACGTGGCCGGCACGCTGGCCAATGCCAAGACCAGGGTCGAGGCCACTTACCACAACCAGTACCTGCACCATGCCCAGTTGGAGCCGCCTTCGGCGCTGGCGCGCTTCAACCCTGACGGTTCGCTGGAGATCTGGCTGCCGAATCAGGCGCAGGACATGTTCCTGGCCGATATCGCCAAGCGCACCGGCCTGGCCCCGGAGCGGATTACCCTGCATTCGCCGTTGTTGGGTGGTTTTTTCGGGCGGCACTTCCTGTATGACTCGGCCAGTCCTTACCCGCAGGCCATCGAGTTGGCCAAGGCGGTGGGGCGCCCGGTGAAGTTGATCTGGAGCCGCGAAGAAGAATTCCTGCGGGATGTGCTGCGCCCGGTCGCAGCGGTGAATTTCCGTGGGGCGCTGGACAGCGACGGCTGGCCGGTGGCGATTGAAGCGGTGAGTGCCACGGAGGGACCGACCGAGGCCCTGGCGGGCAAGCAGGGCGAGAAGCTCGACCCGACGGCCCTTGAGGGACTGTCCGGCAAGTCCTATGCGATTCCCAACAAGCGTATCGCACAGATCTATGTGAAGGGCCCGGTGATGCTGGGCTACTGGCGTTCGGTGGGCAATTCGCTGAATGACTTTTTCTACGAATCCTTCCTGGATGAACTGGCCGACAAGGGGGGCAAGGACCCGTTCGAGTTGCGCCTGCATCTGTTGCGGGATAACCAGCGGCTGACCACCCTGCTGAAGGCGGTGGGCGAGTTGTCGGGTGGCTGGAAACGTGGGCCGTTTGTTGCCGAGGACGGCAGCAAGCGCGCACGAGGGGTGGCGATGGCGTCACCGTTCGGCACCCAGACGGCGGTGATTGCCGAGGTGTCGATCGAGAACGGCCAGGTCAAGGTGCACGACATCTGGCAGGCAATCGACCCGGGCAGCATCGTCAACCCGGCGATTGTCGAGGCGC
Source organism: Pseudomonas sp. Ag1 (assembly GCF_000278565.1). NCBI lineage: Bacteria > Pseudomonadati > Pseudomonadota > Gammaproteobacteria > Pseudomonadales > Pseudomonadaceae > Pseudomonas > Pseudomonas sp. Ag1. Next base: position 75,490 of record NZ_AKVH01000096.1, on the reverse strand, counting down.
AGGTGAATGGGGCAGTGTCGCTGGGCTTGTCCCAGGTGCTGTTGGAGGAAGCGGTGTATGTGGACGGCTTGCCTCGGGCGCGTAACTACGATTTGTACCCGGTGCTGCCGCCTTCGCGGATGGCCCGGGTGCACGTGCGCGTGATCGAGAGCGGGGAAAAAATGGGCGGTATTGGCGAACCGCCGCTGCCCGCCGTGGCGCCTGCCGTGGCCAACGCCGTCGCGGCGTTGACCGGGCAGCGCGTTCGCAGCATGCCGTTAAGCCGCCACTCCTTCACCTGACCGGGGCCTGAGCACTTATGAACAACCGTCGATTCGCAAGAACCGTTGGCTGGCTGGCGCTGCCGTGCCTGGTCGCCGCAGGCCTGCTGGCCTGGTATGTCACCCGCGAGCCTGTCTCGCCGCTGGGGGCCGAGCCCGTCGCCACGGACCCGGCGCTGGTCGCCCGAGGCGAGTATGTCGCCCGGCTCAGCGACTGTGTGGCGTGCCACAGCGTGCCCAACGGCAAGCCCTTTGCCGGTGGCCTGGAGATGGCCACGCCGCTGGGGGCGATCCACGCCACCAACGTCACGCCAGACCCGGAAACCGGTATTGGCAGCTACAGCCTCGCCGACTTCGACCGCGCGGTGCGCCAGGGTGTCGCGCCGGGTGGGCGCCGCCTGTATCCGGCGATGCCGTATCCGTCCTATGCCAAGCTCAGCGACGATGATGTGCGCGCCCTGTACGCGTTCTTCATGAAGGGCGTGGCGCCGGTGCAGCAGGCCAATATCAAGAGTTCGATCCCGTGGCCATTGAATATGCGGTGGCCGATCGCGCTGTGGAATGGCGTGTTTACCGACAGCAAGCCGTATGTCGCGAAGGCCGGGAAGGATGAACTGTGGAACCGGGGCGCCTACATCGTGCAGGGCCCGGGGCATTGCGGCAGTTGCCACACGCCACGGGGCCTGGCCTTCAACGAGAAGGCACTGGATGAAAGTGGCAAGCCGTACCTGGCCGGTGGCTTGCTCGATGGCTGGTACGCACCGAGCCTGCGGGATGATCCCAACACCGGCCTGGGGCGCTGGAGCGAGCCGGAAGTGGTGCAGTTCCTCAAGACCGGTCGCAACAAACATGCGGTGGTTTATGGCTCGATGACCGAGGCGTTCAACAACTCCACGCAGTTCATGAGCGACGATGACCTGGCGGCGATTGCACGCTATCTGCGGTCATTGCCGGGCGACGAGCAGCGCGACGGTGCGGCCTGGCAGTATCAGGCGGTGTCGGCTGCGCAACGCCTGGATGCGCCGGGTGCGCATACCTATGTGACCCGCTGCGCCTCGTGCCACGGGCTGGAAGGCAAAGGGCAACCGGACTGGATGCCGCCGCTGGCGGGCGCCACCTCCGCACTGGCCAAGGAGGACGCCTCGGCGATCAACATCACCCTCAATGGCTCGCAGCGCGTAGTGGCGGCCAATGTGGCGGACGCTTATCGCATGCCGGCGTTCCGTGAGCAGTTGTCGGACCAGGAGATTGCTGAAGTGCTGACGTTTGTGCGCGGCACCTGGGGCAATCAGGGTGGGGCGGTGGATGCCAAGGCGGTGGGCAAGTTGCGTGAGCACACGGGCCCGGCGAGCAGCAGCCCGATCATTCTGCAAATGCGCTGAGGGAAATGCGCCTTGTGAGGGAGGCGCTTTGTGTAGGAACTGCTTTATGTGGGAGCGGGCTTGCTCGCGAAGGCGGTGGGTCAGTGAAGAACTTGCTGACTGACACACCGCCTTCGCGAGCAAGCCCGCTCCCACATTTTCAACCGCGTTTCGGCAGTTTCCAGTTGGGTCGGATGAAGTGGCAGGTGTAGCCATTCGGAATCCGCTCCAGGTAATCCTGATGCTCCGGCTCCGCCTCCCAGAACGGCCCCGCCGGTTCGATCTCGGTGACGACACGGCCCGGCCACAGCTTTGAGGCGTCGACGTCGGCTGCGGTGTCTTCAGCGATGTCGCGTTGCTGTTCGCTCAGGTAATAAATCGCCGAACGGTAGCTGGGGCCCAGGTCGTTGCCCTGGCGGTTGGGCGTGCTGGGGTCGTGGATCTGGAAAAAGAACTCGAGGATCTGCCGGTAAGTGATCACCGTCGGGTCGAAGACGATCTCGATGGCTTCGGCATGGTTGCCGTGGTTGCGATACGTGGCATTCGGCACATCGCCGCCGGTGTAGCCGACCCGCGTGTGCAGCACGCCGGGGTAGCGGCGCAGCAGGTCTTGCATGCCCCAGAAGCAGCCGCCGGCGAGCAGGGCGGTTTCGGTCGGGTTGGTCATGGTCTGTGCTTCCCCTTGTTGGATACCTCGCTAGTTATGGGGGCAGGTTGGACGATTCCAAGGTCGAGGGGCGCGCCTTCGATCGGCTTCGTCCGCGTTGCCCGCAGCGCCATCAACAGCGCCAACACGGGTGCCAGGGTAAACAGCGCGAACAGCCAGCGCGCGGCATGGGCGATGCCGCCATTGCCCGCCACTTCATTGATGCCCGCCATGTTCGAGATCACCCCCGCCAGCGCCGCGCCCATGGCCATGGCGAACAGTTGCAGGGTGGTGATCGACGAAGCGGCCGTGTCCTTGTCCTGTTCCGAAGCCACTTGCAGGATGCGCGTCAGCAGGTGCGGCCAACCCAGGCCGATGCCGAACCCCACCAGGAACAGCCCCAGACAGATAGGGGCCAGCAATGTCCATTCGCCCTGGCTGGCGATGGGCGTAGTGATCGCCAGCATCATCAAGCCCGCCACGATAAACAATGGCCCCGCGATGATGGCGCGATGTGGACCGCGGCCGGTCCAGCCGGAGCTGATGATTTCCGAGACCGTCCAGCCGGCCGCCATCAGCGCGGCCATGTAACCGGCGATCAGCGGCGACTGGCCATGCAAGTGCTGCAGAAAGTACGGCATGAAGATCTCGCTGCTCATGCCGATCACCAACAGACAGGTGGTCGCATAAAGCGCGCAGAGCGGGGTGCTGAACTTCAATGCATCCCGGGGCAAAAGACGCACGGTGGCGCTGGACTCCTTGCGGATCAACAGCACCACCAGCACGACGCAGGTGGCGATACCCAACAGGTTCCAGCTCGGCAGCGCCGAGACGCTGCCGGCACACACTGCCAGCACCGCGCCCGCCAGCAGCACCAGTTGCGGCACCGGCAAACGGGCGGTGGCGGTCGCCGTGGTGTCGCGCGGGGGCAGGGCGCGGCTGGTGAGTACCATGTACGCCAGGCTCACCGGCACCATCGAGCCGAAGGCCAGGCGCCACGCGTCCATCTCGGCAAACACACCACCCACCGCCGGCCCGACGAGCGTCGCCACGCCCCACATCCCCGACACCAGTGCCATTGCGCGCGGCCACAGGCGCTCTTCGAACACCAGTTGGATCATCGAGTAACACAGGGCCAGCAAGACCCCGCCGCCCAGTCCCTGGATGGAGCGCCCCGCGAGCATCACCGGCATGTTCGGCGCCAGGGCACAGATCAGCACGCCCACCATGAACACCAGTGTGGCCAGCGCATACGCCAGCCGTGGACCGGTGCGTTGCAACAGCTTGGAGGTGAGGGCGGAACCGAGGATCGAGGCCACCACGTACAGTGTGGTGCTCCACGCATAAAGCGCCAGGCCGCCGATTTCGGCAACCACCGACGGCAGGATGGTGGTGGCGATGTAGGTGTTGGTGGCATACAGCGCGATGCCGCCTGAAAGGGCAATGGAGCGGGTGGCGTTCTTGCCGCTAAGCAACTCGCCCCAACTGCTGTCTTGGGTTTGCATCAACGATTCCTTGTAATGCGTTCGCGGTATGGAAGCCGGCGAAGGGCATAAGCGTCAGGCTTGAGGTGATTAACCAAGCAATTGCTTTTAATATTGCGTTGAGGCGAATTATTTTGCAAGGAATGACTTGTCAGGTGGCTGAGTCGCTATGGCAGTCGAGGCGGAGCGTGAGACGCGCGGTTTCCCACGGCCGGCAGCACTTCACACCATCAGTTTCCGGCTGAACTTGGTTTCCATCACGATATGCGAAGCGGTGTGCGCCACCCCTTTGATCATGTTGATCCTGATGAGCTCGGCATTGAGTTCGCTCAGGGTGGCGGTGGCCAGGTGAATGATGAAATCGGACTCTCCCGAGACCGCGTAAACGGCCTGCACCGCTTCCATCCTGCGCAGCGAGGTCATCACATCGGTGTAGCTCTTGTTGGTGCAGGAGGTCATGGTAAAGCAGGTAACCGTCTGCTGAAGTCGGTCCTGGTCGATGCGCACGCTGTAGCCGGTGATGACGCCGGCCTTTTCCAGGCGGGTAATCCGCTCCTGCACCGCAGAGCGCGAGACCCCGAGCTTGCGGGCCAATGACGCGGTGGGTTCGCGTGCGTTGGCTTGCAGCAGGCCAAGCAATTGCCTGTCCTTGTCGGTGAGGTTAAACAGTGGACCGGGATTCTGCGTATCCATGGACACGTCCTTGACCCTCGCTGGGGTTCAGTTTTTATGAGTCGCCCTGTGTTGCGAGCGCTTTTCCTGAAACATATCCATCATTTTCAGGCCGGCGTAAACCGTTTGTGCGGCCGCCGGGCCCAGGGGGCCGCCATTCCATTCCAGGCCGTAGGCATCGAACAGGCGGTAGCGATCGGTTTCGCCGCAGATCGCCTCGGCGATGACGCGTGCGCCGATCGGCGCGGTGTTCATACCATGGCCACCAAATGATGTACACGCCCACAATCCCTGCCCCAGCGGGCCAATGTGCGGCATCTTGTGCCGCGCATAACCCATCAACCCGGACCAGGCCTTGTCGATCCTGATGCCGCGCAATTGTGGATAAACGTCGAGGATATCCTGCGTCAGCAATTGCCCTAGGCGTTTCTCATCCTGCAGGTTGCGCGTGGTAATGCGGCCGCCCCAGAGCAGGCGGTCGCCCTCGACGATGCGGTAATAGTCCGAGGCCCGGCGGTTATCGCCCACGGCATCGGAGGTACAGACCGCCTCGGCCAGGCGATCGCCCAGGTGCTCGGTCAGCACTGCATAGGTCGCGATGGGCAGGAAGGCGCGGCGTAATTTGCCGAACTCAGGCCCCCCATAGCCGCCGCAGCAGTACACCACGTGGGCACAATCGACAGTGCCCTGATCGGTGATGACCCGGTGTCGCCCGTTGCGGCTTTCGACGGCGGTCATGGGCGAGCGTTCATGGATTTTGCCACCACTTTGCTCGATCAGTCGGGCCAGGCCGAGGCAATAGTTCAAGGGGTGGAAGTGAAAGCCATGGTTGTCGCGCAGCGCCTGGAAATACCGCTCGGTCTTGAGCTTTTCGCGCACCGCCTGGCGATCCAGGTAGTCGAGGTGAAAGTCGAAATCCGCGGCCATTTTGTCCCGCACGCGCTGCAGGTTGTCGCCATCTTCGTAGCGCACCACACTCAGTTTTCCCGGGGTTGGCGTGCAGCCGGGCAACTGATGATGGGCGATCATGCCCCGAACAATCTCGACGCCTTCAAGCGACAGTTTGAACAGCGCGGCGGCCGTCGGTTTGCCGCAGCGTCGCTCGATGGCGGCCAACCCTTCGGACCAGCCCTGGAGCACGAAGCCACCGTTGCGCCCCGACGCTCCCCAGGCCACGCGACCGGCATCCAGCAGCACCACCGACTGCCCGCGGGACACCAGCTCCCACGCCGTGCTCAGCCCCGCCAGCCCGGCGCCGATCACGCACACATCGGCCCGGGCGTTGCCACACAGCGCCTGGCGTTCAGTCGTGTCGCGCATCGTGGCGGTGTAGTAATTGTTGTTATAGGTGTACATGAAGTCGGTCGTCCTTTTTTCGCGGCGCAGGCATACAGCGCGCCGCATCGGGGACGGGGCGCCTGTACGGCCTGTGAGGGTTTTTACTGCACCTGGGTGAGGTCGGCGCCGTACCATTTCTCTGACAATTGCTTGAGCGTGCCGTCGGCTTTCATGTCGGCGACGATCTTGGTCAGCGCGCTGTTGAACGCCTCATCGCCTTTGTCCACGGCGATGGCCAGGGGTTCGTAGTAGGCGGGTTTGCCTTCCACCCTGACGATGGGGTAGCCATTCTTGACGGCGGCGACGATGGTGGGCAGGGCGGACAGGGTTGCGTTCAGCCGCACCCCGTCTCCCATGCGCAGGTCATCCAGCGGGCCCATGCTGTCGCCGTACGTGCGAACCTCGCCGGGGGTGACTTCGTAAGTGAACGGCGGCACATCGGCGGCGTCGATCTTCAGGCGGCGGTTGATATAGTCCTCCGAAGTCGTACCGGCTTCGACGCCTATGATCTTGCCGTTCAGGTCCGCCACTTTGGTCTCGGCCGCGTCCTTGTGCACCGCGTATACATACGGCGTGTAGTAGTAGATCGCGGGGAAGTCGAGCACCCGGGTGCGCTCGGTGGTCGGGGTCATGGAGCCGACCGACAGGTCCCAGCGGCTCGACCAGCGCCCGGCGGTGATGATCCCGTATTCGGGCGTCACGAAGTCGACTTTGCTGCCCAGGCGTTTGCCGATTTCGCTGGCGACGTCGATATCGAAGCCTTGCAGCTTATTGTCCGGGCCCAGGAACGATTGCGGTGGCCAGTTGGCCGACGTGGCCACCTTGATCACCTTGGTTTCATGGATGCGATCGAGGGTCGAGCCCGCCCAGGCCGCACCTGTGAGGCTGGTGAGGGCGGTGGCGACAGCGGCTGCGGTGAAGAAGCGAGTGAACGAGATCATGGGTAAGCCTCCAGTATCTTGAGTGCGGTGCCTGTTGTTTTTATCGGTGACTTCGCAAGGTTCGACGGTGCTGCTCAGTGGCTGAGAATCTGCGACAGGAATTCCCGGGCACGCTCGTGCTGCGGGTTGTCAAAAAACTCGGTGGGTTTGGCTTGCTCGATGATGCAGCCCTGGTCCATGAAGATGATCCGGTCGGCCACCCGCCGGGCGAATCCCATCTCGTGGGTGACGCAGACCATGGTGATGCCGTCCTGGGCCAGTTCGCCCATCACGTCCAGCACTTCCTTGACCATCTCGGGGTCAAGGGCCGACGTGGGCTCGTCGAACAGCATAATGCGCGGGCGCATGCACAAGGCCCGGGCAATGGCGACGCGCTGCTGCTGGCCGCCCGAGAGCTGGCTGGGGTATTTGCCGGCCTGGTTCCCGATGCGCACCCGATCCAGGTATTCATAGGCCAGTTCCCGGGCCTGGGGCTCGCTGAGCTTGCTCACCAGACGCGGTCCCACCATGAGGTTCTCCAGCACCGTCATGTGCGGGAACAGGTTGAACTGCTGGAACACCATGCCGACCTGGCGCCTTATGCCCGCCACGCAGGCGGCATCACGGGTCAACTCGGTGCCCTCGATGAACACGTGGCCTTTCTGGAAGTCTTCCAGCAGGTTCAGGCAGCGAATCAACGTGGACTTGCCGGAGCCCGACGGCCCGCAGACCACCACGATTTCACCGCTGGCAATGTGCAGGTCGATGCCCTTGAGCACATAAAAATCGCCATACCATTTATGCATGTCCTGGATCGATATTGCAGGGTATGGAGCAGGGACTATTGAGGGCTGATTCATCGTCATGCTCCTGGTTCAGCGATGGGCGCGGTTGAAGTGCTTTTCCAGGCGGGCCTGGACGGTTTCCAGCACGATCGACAGCAGCCAATACAGCACGGCGGCGGTGATCAGCATTTCCAGGTGCCGGAACTCGGCGCGTCCCTGGGTTCGTGCCAGGAACATCAGCTCCCAGACGCCGATCACCGACACCAGCGAACTGTCCTTGAGCATCGAGATGAACTGGTTGCCCGTTGGCGGAATGATCAAGCGCATGGACTGCGGGAGAATCACCCGGGTCATCGTCTGGAACGGGTTCAGGCCAATCGCCCGCGAGGCTTCCCACTGGCCCCGCGAGATGCTGCTGATACCGGCGCGGAAGATCTCCGTCATGTAGGCGCCATAACACAGCGAGAGCGCCAGGATCCCGGCTGGAACCGCCCCGACGACATAGCCGAGCTGGGGAATGCCCAGGTAAATCAGATAGATCTGGATCAGCAGCGGAACGCCGCGGAAAAACGAGGTGTAGAAGCTCGCAATCGCAATCGCGAAGCCGTTGGAAGACAAGCGCGCGGTGGCGCCCAGCAGCGCCAGGACGAACGCAATCGCAATCGAAATCGCCGACACGTAGACGGTGGTGAACACCCCCTGGGTGATCATGAAGCCGATTTTGGTCGCGATGAAACTGTAGGAAAGGTTGAAGGTGTCGAAGAACAACAGGAACAGCACCAGCAACTCGCACCAGACCGTGATGATCTGCGCGCGTAAGGGAAAGCGGCCAAGGATGAACAGGTTCAGCACCACCGTCAGGGTGAACGTGCCGCCCACTGCAATATCTCGTGCCAGTGGTGCCTTCAGGTCGAGAACGATGGGGCCCATCAAGTGGGAGAGGCGGCCTTCACCGACGCCGCAGGCGAGCGTGATGATGAAAATCACCACGGCCACCGCGCCCATGAATACCGCGCTGTCCGTCATGCGGGTCTTGACGATATGGTCTCTGTACATGGCTTACACGCCCCGGGGTGAGCCCCTTTATTGTTGTAAGCCCATTATGGGTTGACGAAATGCCGGGCGGCACCCTGCGGATTGTTGGGATTTGCGGTTTTTATGAGCGTATGAGGGGAGGGGAGCCGTACATATGCCGGACGGAGTCATCAGGCTTTCGCCAGCAATCATTTCGCGCCAGACTCATGGGCATTCATCGCCCCAAGGTAGCCACCATGATTTCCCATGTGTTTTTAGGTACAGGTGATTTTGATCGGGCTTTTGCTTTCTATTCGAAGGTGATGGCTGAGTTGGGCCTCAGGTTGAAATTTTGCGATGCGGATAAACCGTGGGCCGGTTGGGTGGCTGAAACCGAACCTCGCCCGATCTTCGTCATTGGGGCGCCATTTGATGGCAACCCGAGTGCACCCGGGAATGGGCAGATGGTGGGGCTACTTGCGCCCAGTCGGGAAGCGGTTAGAAGAAGTTATAGAGCGGCGTTGGCGCTCGGCGGGATATGTGAAGGAGAGCCTGGATTAAGGCCTCACTACCACCCCGATTATTACGGCGCGTATTTTCGAGATACTGATGGCAACAAGCTGTGCGTGTGCTGCCATGATCCACAAGCAAATTACCCTCGGTGAGGGTGAGTTGAACGAGCAAAAGCTGAGGCTGGGAACGCTGAACAGGGCTGAGGGCGTTGGGGCGGGTTTGGAACTGGGATTGAGGTAGTGATCCATGGCGCGCTGGGCGGCCTGGTGGAGTTTTGGATCGGAAGTTCCCGGAGGATTAGGGGTAACCTTGAACATTGTCTGGATGCTCCATTTTGGCCCCCGCCTTATCGCCACTAAACGAAAGGTGGCAGCTGTGTGCAGGTTAGTAGAGCGGATATTCCAGACAAAACCGGCGCGCCCGAGGGCGCCCTGCACACAGCCACCATTAAGCACAGACAAAGACGTCTGACAGATGATGCTTATGCACATTGCCTAGAATACTTCGGGCTACTAAACCCGATCACTGAGGTTTCAGCGACCGAGCAACCTCAGAGCCCCATACCCAAGCGCACAAGCCGGCGGATTCTGACGCAACTGTAGGCAATGGGGCAAGGCACCTCACGGCTTGCTATAGGCCATGTACTCATTCTGCAAGACAATATGGTCGGCCACGTACTTCGCATCATGCCAAACCCCGTAGATAAACGAAGACGCGCGGTTCACCAGGTTCGGCAAACCCAAAAAGTAAATCCCGCTTTCCGCCGAAATCCCGCGCTTATGGAAAGGCTCACCTTTCTCGTCGAACGCATTCACTTTCAACCAACTGAAATCAAAACTGAAACCCGTGGCCCACAGAATCGTGGTCACACCGGCCTCAGCCAAATCCAGGCTCAGGATCGGATTCACCAGGCACTCCGGGTCAGCCAACAATTCCCACGCTTCCGACTCCGGCTCAAACGGCAGGCCGTTCTGCTCGATATAGGCGTCGGCATCCCGCAGCACATCAAAGTAGGCACGGTCACCTTCAGCCACGTTAGCCGCCAGGCCGGGCTCAAACTCCATCACGCCTTCATTCCACGACCGAGTAACACCCACCAGCGTAATGCCCATGTGCGCCAGGCGGCGGAAGTCGACGGTCTTGCCGCCTTCATAGCCACTGACGGCAAACGCCACATGCTTCTTCTTCGGCTGGATTTTGACCTCGTCCCACAAGCCCAGCGCGCCCAGCCACCAGCAGTAATCACGGCCACGATACGAGCGAGGAGGGCGATAGTGTTCGCCCACCGAGAGGTACACGGTCTTGCCGGCCTTTTGCAGTTCCTCGGCAATTTGTGAACCCGATGCGCCAGCGCCCACCACCAACACAGCACCCTCGGCCAACTGGCCGGGATTCTTGTAGGCCGAGGAGTGCAGCTGTTGAACCGTGGCGTGTGCGGGCACCAGATTCGGAATGGACGGACGTTGAAACGGGCCTGTCGCCGCAACAACGTTGGTGGCCTCGATCACACCCGCCGAGGTGGTCACCTTGAACCCGGGGCGACCCACGTGGCGTTCCACTTGCTGCACTTCAACCCCGGTGCGCACCGGAGCCTTCAGCATGTTCACGTACTCTTCAAAGTAGGCCGCCATGCGCTCTTTCGGCGGGAAGCTCTCGGGGGAAATGCCTTCGAATTTCATGCCGGGAAAACGGTCGTGCCAGGCCGGGCCGTTGGCGACCAGCGAGTCCCAGCGCTCGGACCGCCAGCGCTCGGCGATGCGGTTACGCTCCAGCACGATGTGCGGCACGCCCATGAGTGACAGATGCTCGCTCATGGCGACCCCCGCCTGGCCTGCGCCCACCACCAGGGTGTTGATCTTTTCAACTGACATGTGAGCTTCCTAAAGATAAGCGACCATCGACCGGTATCAGTGTGATCAAGCAACCGCCAGCCGGAAATTATGCTTTTTGAACGTAGAGGTTAGGCAAAACCAAAGCCCTTCAATCGGTCTCCAGCAGCTCGGCCACCGCCGTCAGGGCCAGGCGGTAGCCCAGCGCGCCGAGGCCTGCGATCACGCCGGTGGCGGCTTTGGACACATAGGAGTGATGACGGAAAGCCTCGCGCTTCCAGATGTTGCTCATGTGCGCTTCGATGATCGGGCCGTCGAACGCCAGCAGCGCATCGAGAATCGGCACCGAGCTGTAGGTCAGGCCGGCGGCGTTGATGATCACCGCGTCGGCGTTGAGCCGGGCCTCCTGAATCCAGTCCACCAGCACCCCTTCATGGTTGCTCTGGCGAAAATCCAGGGTCAGGCCCAGTTCGATAGCGTGGCGCTGGCAGCACGCTTCGATGCTGGCGAAGCTTTCGCTGCCGTAGGTGCCGTTCTTGTCCAGCCCGTACAGGTTGGCGTTGGGGCCGTTGAGGAAATACACAGTGCGGGGCATGGCAAGCTCCAGGTGGCTCATGGTTGCTGGTTGGGGTTCCAGTCATCCGGCACCACCGCAATCACATCGATCTCCATCAACCACTCCGGCTGGCCCAGACCCGAAATCACCAGGCCGGTGGAGATCGGGAACACGCCCTTGAGCCATTTGCCGACCTCCTGGTACACCGGTTCGCGGTAGCGCGGGTCGATCAGGTAGGTGGTGGTCTTCACGATGTGCGACAAATCGGAACCGGCTTCCTCCAGCAGTTGCTTGACGTTTTTCATTGCCTGTTCGGCTTGCGCGCGCGGGTCGCCGAGGCCGATCAGGTTGCCGTCGAAGTCCGTGCCGATCTGGCCACGTACATAAATGGTATTGCCGGCGCGCACGGCCTGGCACAGGTCGTTGTCCAGCGCCTGGTTGGGGTAGGTCTGCTTGGTGTTGAACATGCGGATACGGGTATGGGTGGGCATTGCTGGCAACTCATGAGGCGCGGAATAAATCCAGCTTCACATTGGCCTCGCCCGCGCGAAACCAGCATTTGCGCGAGGTAATGCTTAGGCAAAACCGAAGCGCCATCCGCCGGCGTCAGCGTCGGGCTAAAACAGCAATCGGCATGAACCATGCAACGCTGTGTTTGAGGCAGGCGGCGCCGGCTTGGCGTCAGCTTATTGATGATGTGGAGGCGTGATGCTCAGTCGTATTACCCAGCGCCAACTGGAATATTTCGTGGCTTCCGGTGAGGCAGGCAGCATCAGTGCGGCGTCTGAGCGCATTCATGTGTCGTCGCCGTCTATCTCGGCTGCGATCACCCACATGGAGGCCGAGTTGGGCATCCAGCTGTTTGTGCGGCATCACGCCCAGGGCATTTCCCTCACGGCAGTGGGGCGCCAGGTGATGCAGGAGGCCAAGCTGATCCTGGAGCAGATGACCAACCTCTACACCATCGCTTCCGAGTCGCTGAACACCGTGCGCGGACCGCTGCGGGTGGGTTGCCTGGAGTGGCTGGCGCCGATGATCACCCCTGAGCTGGTGTTTGGTTTTGGCCGCGCGTTTCCAGGTGTACGCCTCACGCAAGTGGAGGGCAACCACGAGGAAATGCTGGAAAAACTGCGCAGCGCCGAGATCGATATCGCCCTGACCTACGACCTGGTGACCAGTGACGACATCGACTTCCAGCCGCTGGCGCAATTACCGCCGTATGTGATGGTGGGTGAGTACCACCCGCTCGCAAGCCTGTCGGCGGTGAGCATGCTCGACCTTGAGGATTACCCGGTGGTGCTGCTGGACACGCCCTGGAGTCGGGAATATTTCCTCAGCTTCTTTATGCAGGCCGGTACCACACCGAACATCATCATGCGCTCCAGCAACCTTGAAACCGTGCGCTCGATGGTTGCCAATGGCATCGGCTATTCCTTCGCGAATGCCCGGCCCAAAGCCAATCTTTCCCAGGACGGCAAGCGCTTGATCCGCCTGCGCTTGTCCGGCCCGCACCGGCCCATGCAGCTGGGCTATGCCACGGCGAGCAATACCCAATTGTCCCGCGTGGTGTCGGCGTTTGCCGAGCGTTGCCGCATGTTCGTTTCAGACCAGTACATCCCGGGCATGGCGGCCCCGAGCTTTTTTGATGCCCATGCGGTGCGCACCCTGAACGGCGCGGGCTGAGCCGCGTGCTTTCCTGCTTTTCTGTGGGAGCTGGCTTGCCTGCGATGCAGGCACCTCGGTCTTCCAGGTACACCGGGGCGATGCTATCGCAGGCAAGCCAGCTCCCACAGGGGATCGCGTTTGCTTCGCACCAAGATGTGGCGCTGATTGCCTGATGGGCGAGGTGTCGCCCCATTAAGAGACAGGCTGTTTTACCAGTCCAGTCGTCACCCAGGGAACGGTGACGCTGCGTAGGTTCTCCCTACCCAATAGGCCGGCTTTTACGAATTGACCCCAAGGGCCTCTCCCCACGAATCTCAGTCCATCGGTGCAGATCAGGGTTCGACCTTCACGTTGAGCATTCGGTGGGCATTTTCATTTTTTTGTCGAGCACAGTGACGATGACTTTCAACTGGAATTACATGTTTGGTTTGCTGGCCGATGCCGAGTTCTGGCGGGCGACATGGACGGTCATCCAGCTCAGTTCGTTGACATGGGTCCTGAGTATCGCGCTGGGCTTCCTGCTGGCCCTGGCCAAGCAGTCAAAGCACGCGCTGATTAGCCTGCCGGCGCGTGGCTATATCTGGTTGTTCCGCAGCCTGCCGCTGCTGGTGCTGCTGATCTTCATCTACAACCTGCCACAGGCGATTCCCGCCACGTCGGTGATTCTGGCGGACCCGTTCTGGGCCGGCCTGCTGGCGCTGGTGATCTGCGAAACCGCCTATGTCGCTGAGATTCACCGGGGCGGCCTGCTGTCGATTCCCAAAGGTCAGGGCGAGGCCGCCCGGGCACTGGGGCTGAAGTTTTTCGGGATCCAGTGGCGGGTGGTGATCCCGCAGGCATTGCGGGTGGCGCTGCCGTCGCTGGCCAACGAATACATCTCCATCGTCAAGCTGACCTCGTTGGTGTCGGTGATTTCGCTGACCGAGATCCTGATGGTCGGCCAGCGCCTGTATTCGCAGAATTTCCTGGTGATCGAGACGATGGCGGCGGTGGCTTTTTTCTACGTGTTCATCGTCACGGTGTTCGACTTCCTGCTCAAACGGCTCGAGCGTTTTCTCGACGTCAATCAACGCAACGTGTCCCGGGTACCTGATGCCGAGGTGCTGGCGCTGGCGACCCGACAGCACGTCGCCCTGCAACGCCCTGTCAGTACCGAAGGCCCGGCGCTGCAGGCCAGCCGGCTGCACAAGGCCTACAACGATGTAGAGGTACTGGGCTCGGTCAACCTGCAGATCCAGCCCGGCGAAGTAGTGTCGGTGATCGGGCCTTCGGGCTCCGGAAAAACCACCCTGATTCGCCTGCTCAACGGTCTTGAGCAACTGGACAACGGCGAGATCCAGATCAACGGCCAACCCTTTATTCACCTGAACAAAGTCGGCGCGCAGAAGCCGCAGTATGTCGAGCACGCCGAGCATCGCCTGAACATCGGCATGGTGTTCCAGAGCTTCAATCTATTCCCGCATCTGAGCGTGCTCGACAACTTGCTGATGGCGCCGAAGTACCACCACCTCGGCAAGCTGGATGAGCTGAAGCAACAAGCCTACGCGCTGCTGCACAAGGTCGGCATGCTCGATCACGCCTGGAAGTACCCGCATCAGCTTTCCGGTGGCCAACAGCAGCGCGTGGCCATCGCCCGCGCCCTGATGATGCGCCCGCAAATCATGCTGTTTGACGAGCCCACCTCGGCCCTGGACCCGGAAAAAGTCAACGAAGTCCTGCAGGTCATCGAGGCCCTGGCCCAGGAGGGCATCACCATGGTGATCGTCACCCATGAGATGAATTTCGCGTTCAAGGTCTCCGACCGGATCGTGTTCATGGAGAGAGGCCGTGTGGTGTGCGACGACACGCCGCAGGCGCTGCGCAGCGGCGAAAACCCACGTGTGGAGGCGTTCCTCAAGGACGTCTCGCTGGCGTAACCCCTTTAACGTTCGAGCGACAAGAGAGCCACAACATGATCGAGCAAGCGCAAATTGAACAGTTTCACCGGGACGGTTTTCTGGTGGTGCAAGACGTGCTGTCGGCTGAAGAAGTCGCCGCGTTGCAGCACGACTTCGACCAGTGGGTAGAAGACAGCCGCAGCCACGAACAGGGCTGGGGTGAAACGGCAGATGGCCGTGCGCGTTTCGACCTGGAAGGCGACCATCGCCCGGATCATCCCTCGCTGCGCCGAGTGAGTTCGCCCACCGAAATTTCGCCGGCATACCAGCGTGTGGCGTTGCATTCGCGGATGGCAGCGATCTCCGCGCAACTGATCGGGGGCGGCGGCACGCGTTTTCATCACAGCAAGATCAACTCGAAACTGCCCCACACCGCCACGCAGGTGAAGTGGCACCAGGACTTCCTGTTCACGCCCCACAGCAATGACGACATCGTCACGGCCTTGCTCATGGTCAGTGAAGTCACACCGCAGAATGGCCCGTTGAATGTGATTCCCGGCAGCCACAAAGGCCCGTTGTGGTCCCACTGGCGCGACCAGCGTTTCACCGGTTCGGTGGACGACACGGTGGTCGACGACCTGTGCCACGACCCGGTCGCCTGTTATGGCCCGGCCGGTTCCGTGTGCTTCATGCACACCCGTCTTTTGCACGCTTCAAGCCCTAACGAGACCGAACTGCCGCGCACCCTGTTCATCAGCGTCTACGCCGCTGAAGACGCGCTTCCATTCGGCGAAAACCCGCTGCCCAGCGCGCACGCCGGCCTGATAGTGGCCGGTGAAGAAAGTGGGCTGGTGCGTTCCACGGAAAACCACCTGCGCTTGCCGCAGAAGCCCCGTGGCGCCTCTTTCTTTGTGCAACAGGCCGGCCAGGATTCAGTCACTGCCTAACCTTCTTCTCACCTTGCAGGGTATTACCATGACAGCGTTTCAGATGATTGCTCGCCCTATTGCCGTGTGCCTGCTGGGCGCTGCGGTTGCAATGACGTCGTTGGCGGCTTCGGCTTTCCAGAAAGACGGGAAAATCGTCGCAGGTTCCGATGTGACCTTCTTTCCCTATGAATACATGGATAACAACAAGCCCGCCGGCTTTGATATCGAATTCATGGATGGCCTGGCCAAGACCATGGGGCGCACCGTCGAGACCCTCGACACGCGCTTTCCCAACCTGATCACCGGCCTGCAGGCGGGGCGATTCGACGTGACCAACTCTTCGATGTACATCACCGCCGAACGGGTGAAAGTCATCGATATGATTCCCTACCTGAAAAGCGGTGAGTCGATCCTGACGCTCAAGGGCAGCGACTTCCAGCCCAAGACCCCTGAAGAGTTCTGCGGCCACAAGATCGGCTCGATGGGCGCCACCTCCTGGCTGGCGCAGATGCACAAGCTGTCGGATGAGTACTGTGTGAAGAAAGGGCTGAAGCCGATCGCGATCAGCGAGTACAGTACCGACCCGCAAACCACCCAGGCCTTGCTGGCTCATGCTGTTGAAGCGCAGATCACCGATGCGGCCGTGGCCCGTGGCGCAGTGGAAAAACTCGGCGGGCGCGTGGTGATTTCTTCCGATACCTTGATCTACCCGGTGTTGAACGGCTTTGGTGTGAAGAAGGGCAATGACGAGGTCAAGAACGCCTTGATCGAAGGCATCAAGAAGTTCAGCGCCACCCCTGAATACGCCGCCTTGCTCAAGAAATACAACTTCCAGGCGCCTACCGATGCCGACATCGCCGAGCTGATGCCGAAGTCCTGACCGGAAACTGTTCACTTAAGGAACACGCCATACCTGTGGCGAGCGAGCTTGCTCACTACAGATTATGGGGTACTTGTCCTGCGGAGAAAGCTACATGGCGTTATCACTTGAAGAGCAAACCCGCATCGACCTGGCGGCAACTTTCCGCATCGTTGCGCACCTTGGCATGCATGAGGCAGTGGCCAACCATTTCAGCGCGGCGGTGTCGGCCGACGGCAAACAGTTCCTGCTCAACCCGAAGTGGAAGCACTTCTCGCGTATCCGCGCCAGTGACATGCTGCTGTTGAATGCCGACGACGCCGGCGGTGCCGATCATCCGGAGGTAGACGCTACCGCCTGGTCGATCCACGGGCAGATTCACCGGCTGTTGCCGCAAACCCGCGCCGTGCTGCACCTGCACCCGGTGTACACCACGGCGGTAGCCTGCCTGGCCAAGCCGCATATCCCTGCGATCGACCAGAACACCGCGCGCTATTTCAATCGCGTGGCGGTGGACGAGCTGTACGGTGGCATGGCCGACACCGAGGCCGAGGGCGAGCGCCTCGCCGGTTTGCTGGATGGCAAGAGCCGCTTGTTGATGGGCAACCATGGGGTGATGGTCACAGCCACCTCCATCGGCGAGGCATTCGATGATATCTGGACCCTGGAGCGCGCCTGCCAGATCCTCGTCACGGCGTGGTCCACCGGCCAGCCGCTGCGGATACTGTCTGACGAAGTGGCTGAAAAGACCGCGCGGGGATGGGAAGGCATCACGGATTTCTCGCAACGGCATTTTGAAGAAATGAAGCAGTTGATGATCGACGCCGACCCTTCGTTGCTCGACTGATTTCACCCCTCACAGGCAGGAACCCCCATGACCTTTTCGGTTGTCGCCCGCTGTGCCGAAACCGGCCAGTTGGGTATCGCTATCAGCTCGTCGAGCATTGCCGTGGGCGCCCGTTGCCCGTGGCTGCGCCCCGGCGTGGGCGCGGTGGCGTCGCAGAACATCACGTTGCCGGCCCTCGGCCCGCAAACCCTGGACCTTTTGGCCCAGGGCATGGCCCCGAGCGAGGCGCTGGCCACCGCGCTCACCCCGCAGAGCCGTAGCGAATATCGCCAGGTGACAGTGATCGATAGCACTGGCCGAACCGCACACTTCAGCGGCGCGCAGACCCTGGGCATCCACCACGCGGTCAGCGGCGAGCAATGCGTGGCGGCAGGGAACATGCTGGCGAATACCGGTGTGATCGAAGCCATGGTGCGCGCCTTCGAAGATACGCCCGGGCATCTCGCCGACCGGTTGCTCGCCTCCATGCAGGCGGGGGCGGCGGGAGGCGGCGAGGCGGGGCCAGTACATTCTGCCGCGCTGGTGGTGGTCGGTGACCACCTGTGGCCCATCGTCAACCTGCGGGTGGACTGGGCCGACGTGGATCCGATCGGCACCCTGGACCAACTCTGGCAGGCCTATCGCGGGCAAATGCAGGACTATATCGACCGCGCCATCAACCCGCAAAGCGCCCCTGGCTACGCGGTGCCGGGAGATGACCGATGAGCCGCAGCCGTGACCTGCTGGCGCACCTGGTCAGCTTTGACACCACCAGCCGCGAATCCAACCTCGCCCTGATCGACTTCGTGCGCAACTACTTGCAGCACCATGGCGTGAGCTGTGAATTGTTGTTCAACGAGCAAAAGAGCAAAGCCAATCTGTTGGCCACCATAGGTCCGGCGGAGGTGCCCGGTATCGTGCTTTCGGGCCATACCGACGTAGTATCTGTAGACGGTCAGTGCTGGAGCGTTGCGCCGTTTGAACTGACCGAGAAGGATGGCAAGCTGTACGGGCGTGGCACCGCCGACATGAAGGGCTACCTCGCCTGCGTGCTGGCCAGCGTACCGGCGCTGGTGCAGGCACCGCTGCGCATGCCGGTGCATATCGCGCTGTCTTACGATGAAGAGGTGGGCTGCCTGGGCGTGGGGTCGCTGATCGAAGCGTTCCATGCAAAAACCGTCAAGCCGTTACTGTGCGTGATCGGCGAACCGACCGAACTCAAGCCGGTGCTGGGCCACAAGGGCAAGCTGGCGATGCGTTGCGAGGTACATGGCGCGGCGTGCCATTCGGCGTATGCGCCGTCGGGTGTGAACGCCATCGAATATGCCGCGCTGTTGATCATCGAACTGGGCCGGCTCGGTGAAGAACTCAAGGCGCCGCAACATCACGACGGGAGTTTTGATCCGCCGTTCTCCACCGTGCAAACCGGCATGATTGCCGGTGGCAACGCCCTGAATATCGTCCCGCAAAACTGCAGCTTCGACTTCGAAGTGCGCTCACTGCCCGCACAGAATCTCTGGCACGTCGCGGACCAACTGCGGGGTTACGCCGAGCACACCTTATTGCCCGCGATGCAGGCGGTGAGCGGGCAGTGTGCAATCCACTTCAGTGAGCTGTCGAGTTACCCAGGGTTGTCGACATCAGCGCAGAGCCAGGCGGCTGAATGGGTTGCCGACTTTTGTGGCTCTCAGGCATACGGCACAGTGGCGTTCGGCAGCGAAGGCGGGCTGTTTGATCAGGCGGGCATTCCCACCGTGGTATGTGGACCGGGCAGCATGGACCAGGGGCACAAGCCTGACGAGTTCATCAGCGTTGCGCAGCTTGAGGCCTGTGACCGGATGCTGGAGAAAGTGTTGGTGTTTGCCAGTCGGCAATCCTGATTCAGCAAGCACCCATCCTGTGGCGAAGGAACTTGTTCCCGTTGGGCTTCGAAGCAGCCCTAAACCCTGCAATCGTATCGACCTGAAGGAACACCAGTGCCTGTTTTGGGGCCGCTTCGCAGCCCAGCGGGAGCAAGCTCCCTCGCCACAGGGTGTCGGCTGCCCTTACGCTTGCGGTATTGGTCAGACGGTTACCGTTCTGCCACCTGCGCTGAGTGCTTTCGCCCCATTTTCGCGCACGGCACAGCGTGTTTTGCACGACGTCCCGCCTATCCAGCGGGCCCGACAACAGCGGTCCGTTTCTTGCTAGAGCCAGCTTAATCAATGACATGGCATTTTGCCGTCAATCATTTCAAAGCTTGATTCGCTGTTGAGGCGAGTGGTTCTAGGAGTAGTCGGACATGCAAAGTGTGTTGTCGCCAGGTATCCGCCTGCTCGGACGTTTTGGATTCGCGCGCAAGTTCCAGATCCTGTTTTTCCTGTTCATGCTGCCCCTGGCGGGCAGCCTGTGGATGATCGCGCAGGAGTACCGCACCAAGCTGACGGTGATTTCCAATGAGCAATCCGGGGTGCGCGAACTGCTGGCGCTGGATGCCCTGGACGCCCAACTGACCGCCCAGCGCAACCTGGCGGCGCGCTGGAAAGCCGCCGACATCCTCCACGACCAGACACCCGCGGCCAAGGCGGCCATGACTGCGGTCGATACCAATTTCCCGCTGATCCTGCAAAGCGTGCAGGCCCTGGGCGAGGCCCTCAAAGCCCAGAACGCCCGCCCGGATACCCTTGCACGTTTTGAGGCATTGCAAGCCTCGGTCACGGGCATGGATTCCCAATCCCTGCGCACCGTGGGCTGGTGGCCGGATGGTTATGACCGCTTCACGTCTGCGCTGAGCGCGATGCAAACCCTGCGCGAACAGATCACCATGGACACCGGGTTGATCCTCGATCCGTGGCTTGAAACCTATTTGCTGATGCAGATTTCCACCCAGCAAACCCCCGACCTGATCGAGCGTATCGGGCGTATGGCGAGCGTCGGGCAGTCATCCATCGCATCGGGGCAGTTCACCCTGCAAAGCCGTTTGCAGATGCGTGATTTGCGCGGTCGCATCGGCGATGCAAGGGACCAGTTGGTCAAGGCCGCCGCATCCCTCAAGGCCAAGCAATACCCGGGGCTACAAACCTGGATCGCGCAATACGACGACAGCTTGCAACTGCTGGACAACGAACTGAAGACCCTGGACGAAGGCGTGTTCGGCGGCACCATCAAGCTCGATACCACCGGCTTCGAACGCAGTGTGGATGGCATGCTTGGCGCCCTCGGCGCGTTACGTAAACAGTCGCTGACCTCGCTGGACGCGCGCCTGGGTTACTACCGCGACAGCTCGCTCAAGCAATTCATCCCGGTGGCGGTGACGTTCAGCGTGCTGGCGCTGGCAGCCCTGTACCTGTTCGTGTGCTTGCAGGCATCGATTCGCCGCAGTGCCAGCGGCATCACCACCCTGGCCGAATCCCTGCGCGACGGTAATCTGTGCGTTGAAGTGGCGGTGGAAGGGCGCGATGAACTGGCGGCCATCAGCACGGCGCTCAACGTGGCGGTGGTGCAGTTGCGCACCAGCCTGCTGGGGGTCAATCACGAGACGCAGCAGTTGGGCTCTGCGGTGCTGACACTCAATTCGCAATCGGGCAGCACGCTGACCGAAGTGGAAGACCAGCAACAGCAGATCAGCCAGATTGCAGCGGCCGCCACACAGTTGGCCGCGACCTCCATGGGCGTCGCCAAGAGCTGCGAGCAGGCCTCCGGCAGCGCGCAGAAAACCCGGCAGATTGCCGAGGACAGCAGCCGCGACAGCCAGCGCACCACCGCGAGTATCCAGCAACTCAACCAGCGCTTGACCGACACCTCCGATGCATTGGAGCGCGTCAGCCAGCAGGGCCAGCAGATCCAGTCGGTGGTTGACACCATTCGGGGTATCGCCGAGCAGACCAACCTGCTGGCGCTGAACGCTGCCATCGAGGCTGCGCGGGCCGGTGAACAGGGGCGGGGATTTGCGGTGGTAGCCGATGAAGTGCGCAGCCTGTCGCAACGGACCCAGGCCTCCACGGCGCAGATCGCCGGCACGGTCGACAGTTTGCGCGCGACGGTGAGCCAGGCGGTCACCCTGATGGGCGTGGCCTGTGAGCAGGCGGTGACCGATGCCGAGTCCGTCACGGGCCTGGGCCATCGCCTGGGGGAGATCGCCAGCGCGGTGCAGAGCGTCACTGACACCCTGGCGCAGATCGCCACGGCGGTTGAGGAACAGGCAGCGACGGCGGATGAAGTGAGCGGCAATATCCAGCAGGTTGACCAGGCCGCCGGGCGCTTGCTCGACGGCGCGCGGGCGGTGAACCAGGCGGCGGATATGTTGAGCAAGGGCAGCCGGGCGTTGAGCGACAACACGGCGCGGTTCCAGCTGGGTTGAGGGGCGGCCTACAGCGCAATGGATAGATGTTCTATCATGAGCATCTATTCATAAACGGTGAAGCAATGCCATGAGAGACCTGCCACCCACCTCGGCATTGCGCGCCTTTGAGGTTGCCACACGCCACGCAACCTTCACTTCGGCTTCAGAAGAGTTGCATGTCACCCAGAGTGCCGTCAGCCATCAGCTCAAGCACCTTGAAGAACTCTGGGGATTGCAGTTGTTCCAGCGGGGCAAGTCACTCAGCCTGACGCCTGCCGGAGCAGCCCTTGCGCCGATCGTGCGCGAGTTTTTCATGAACCTTGAGGCGACACTCGCGGACCTGCGCGAGCAAAAGGGCAGGGTCCGGCTCAAGGTCAGTACCACCTATTCCTTCGCGCTGAAATGGCTGCTGCCCCGATTGCCGAGCCTGGCCCAACGGCACCCTGAAATATTGGTCACCCTGGACTCCAGCGACAAGATCATCAACTTCTCCAGTGCGGAGGCTGATGTTGCAATCCGCCTGGGCAACGGGAATTACCCGGCGCTGTATTCGGAGTTCCTGTTCCGCGAGCAGATTTTTCCGGTGGCCAGTCCCGATCTGTTGAAGCGCTTTGGCCGGCCACACACACCCGCCGAATTGCTGCGCTATCCCTTGCTGATGCGCGACGGCGCCGACCTGGTGCCGAAGTGGGAAGTCTGGTTCCAGCACGTCGGGCTCGCGATTGCGCCGCTCAAGGAAAGTGTCAGGTTTGCGGATACCAACATGACGATAGAGGCGGCCTTGCTCGGCCAGGGCATTGCATTGGCGCGCAGTGGGCATGTGGAGTCAGAGCTGAGCGATGGCAGCCTGGTGAGGCTGTTCGATGTGCCGTTCCCGTCACCGGTCGCTTATTACTTTGTCTGCCCCAAAGGCATCGAGTCCCAGCCGCATATCGTCAGCTTTCGTGATTGGCTGATGCAGGAAGCCGTAAACGCCGGACTGGCTTACGAATAAAGCATGAGGATTTGCTCATTCTTCAATGAGCAGACTTCGCTTCAGTTAAGGCGCCGGTTTGCTTAGGATGGGCGCATGCCTTATCCCATTATTCTCCTGGTCCTCTTCGCCGCCTTACTGCACGCCAGTTGGAATGCGCTGCTGCGTGGCGGCGCCGACCGGCTCTGGTCGATGACGGTCATGTGCCTGGCGGTCGCTATCGCCAGTGGCGGCGTTGCGGTGTTCCTGGACCCTCCGGCGCCAGCCAGCTGGTTTTATGTGGTGCTGTCAGCGGTGCTGCACGTGGGCTACAACCTGTTCCTGGTGCGCAGCTACAAAGTCGGAGACCTGGGGCAGACCTATCCGATTTCACGGGGCTCCTCGCCGGTGCTGATCACCCTGGGTGCCGCCGTGTTTGCCGGGGAGAGTGTCTCGGCCAGCTCGCTTCTGGGCATTGCCCTGGTGTCGGGCGGCATCATTTCCCTGGCGTTCAGGGGGCGCCGGCTCGCCGTTCCCAGCCTGCCATACGCCCTGGGCACCGGCTGTTTCATTGCCGCCTACAGCGTGACAGACGGCATCGGCGCGCGCCTGTCGGGTGCGCCGATGGCCTATACGGTGTGGATGTGCGCCTTGTGGGGCGTGTTGATGCCGGCGGTGTATATCGGCCTGCGGGGCCCGAAAAGTCTGTTCAGCCTGCGGCCCGGGTTTTTCACGGCCTTCGCCGGTGGGCTGGTGTCGCTCCTGGCCTACGGAATCATTATCTATGCCATGGCCGGTGCGCCCATGGGCGCGGTCTCGGCCTTGCGCGAGACCAGCGTGCTGTTTGCGGCACTGATCGGCTATTTCTTCCTGGGCGAGACACTGACGGTCCGCAAGGTGCTGGCGTGCGTGGTGATTGCCACCGGCACCATCCTGATCGGCTGACAGCAGGCAAAGCATTTTCCACCACCACATGAAGGTTCGCGCAATGGATACCGTCCCGCAGGCACCGCTGATTCTGATAACAGGTGGAAGTCGTGGCGTTGGCGCCGCCACCGCGCGGCTGGCCGCCGCACAAGGTTATGACGTGGCGATCAGCTTCGTTTCCGATGAGTCTGCCGCCCTCGCGGTGGTGGCGGATGTAGAAGCGGCAGGGCGCCGGGCGTTGGCCGTACGCGCGGACAGCGCAGACCCGGAACAGGTCGTCCAGTTATTTGCGGCGATAGATCGGACGTTCGGGCGCATCGATGTGCTGGTTAACAACGCCGGGATCAACGCGTTGCAGTCCCGGGTCGAAGACTTGCCGTTCGAGCGGATGCAGCGGATTTTCGCGGTCAACGCGATCGGGCCGATGCTGTGTGCCCAGCAAGCGGTGAAGCGCATGTCGTTTCGTCACCAGGGGCGGGGTGGTGCCGTGATCAATATCTCGTCGGCATCCGCCCGGCTGGGCAGCCCCAACGAATATGTCGACTACGCCGCATCAAAGGGGGCTCTCGAGACCTTCACCATCGGGTTTGCCAAGGAAGTGGCCAGGGAGGGAATACGCGTCAACTGCATCCGCCCGGGGCATATCTACACCGACATTCACGCCAGTGGCGGGGAGCCAGGGCGGGTTGATCGCGTGAAGGATTCGATCCCCATGGGCCGCGGCGGTCAGCCTGAAGAAGTGGCTCGGGCGATCCTGTGGCTGGCAGGCGCCGAGGCGTCCTTCATCACCGGTACGTTCCTGGATGTCACCGGCGGGAAATGAGCAGCAGGGCATGGCACCGAGGTTTCCCTCGGTAGGCCACGCCCGGCATGCATGCACTGGCTCAGCTGTTGAGCCTGACTTGCTCCTTCGCCAGCTTCACCACATTGTCCAGGGTAAAGCCGAACTTGGCCTGCAACTTGGACAGCGGTGCCGAGGCGCCAAAGCTGTTCATCACCACCTTGGCCCCGGTTTGCCCCACGTAGCGGTCCCAACCCAACGGGCCGGCCTGTTCCACCACCAGTCGTGCCTTCACTGCGGGTGGCAGCACGCTGTCGCGGTAGGCCTGGTCCTGTTCTTCGAACAGTTCCCAGCTCGGCATCGACACCACTTGCGCCGCCACGCCTTCAGTCTTCAGTTGCTCATAGGCTTCCACCGCCAGGCTGACTTCACTGCCGGTGGCCATCAGGATCACCTGGGGCTTATCGGCGCCGGCCAGCACATAAGCACCACGGGATGTACCCGTCGCCGCTGCGTATTTCGTGCGGTCCAGGGTCGGCAGGTTCTGCCGCGACAGCACCACGCAGGTTGGCCGATGGGTCTGGGCCAGGGCGATCTTCCAGGCTTCCAGGGTTTCATTAGCGTCGCCTGGGCGCAGGGTCAGCAAACCCGGCGTCGCCCGCAACTGGGTCAGGTGTTCGATGGGCTGGTGAGTGGGGCCGTCTTCGCCGACACCAATCGAGTCATGGGTAAACACGAACACCACCGGCAGCTCCATGATCGCCGCGAGGCGAATCGGCGGCTTCATGTAGTCACTGAACACCAGGAAGGTCGAGGTATACGGCCGCAGGTACGACAGCGCCATGCCGTTGGCAATCGCGCCCATGGCATGTTCACGAATGCCGAAGTGCAGGTTGCGCCCGCCGTAGTTCTCGGCGCTGAAGCGCCCGGCGTCGTCGAACGTCAGGTTGGTCTTGGTGGACGGCGACAAGTCGGCCGAACCCCCCAGCAGCCATGGGATCTGCTTGGCAAACGCATTCAACACCTCGCCACCGGCGGCACGGCTGGCGACGCCTTTGGCATCAGTGGCAAAGCTCGGCAGTTGCTCCTGCCAATGCTCGGGCATCTCGCCGGCACGCATGCGGCGCAGTTCATCGGCCAGTTCCTGTTCGTACTGTTCGAGGTGGGACAGGGTCTCAGTCCATTGCTCATACAGCGGCTTGCTGCGCTTGAGCAGTGCATCCCGCAGGACCGTGCGCGCTTCATCCGGCACCAGGAAGCTTGAGTCTTCGGGCCAGCCGTACGCGGCTTTGGTCAGGCGGATTTCTTCTTCGCCCAAAGGCTCGCCATGGGCCGACGCGGTGTTGTGCTTGTGGGGCGAGCCATAGCCGATCACGCTGTCGACCACGATCAGCGTCGGTGCCCCGGTGTTTTTCTGGAAGGTGCTCAGCGCGTCGCTCAGGGCCAGCAGGTTGTTCGCATCGGTGACGTGCAAGGTGTGCCAGCCATAAGCCTGGAAACGCTTGATCACGTCTTCGCTGAAGGCCAGTTCAGTGTGGCCTTCGATGCTGATGGTGTTGTTGTCGTAGATCCAGCACAGGTTCTCCAGCTTCAAGTGCCCGGCGATGGACGCGGCTTCGCTGCTGATGCCTTCCATCATGTCGCCGTCACCGCACAGGGTGTAGACGTTGTAGTCGAACAGCACCTGGTCGTCACGGTTGAAACGTTTGGCCAGCCAACGCTCGGCCATGGCCATGCCGACGCTGTTGGCGCACCCCTGGCCGAGAGGCCCGGTGGTAGTTTCTACTCCCGTGGTCATGCGGTATTCAGGGTGGCCGGGAGTTTTGGAGCTCATCTGCCGGAACTGCTTGATGTCATCCAGGCTGATGGCCGGCTGGCCGGAGCGCTTGCCGTGGGCGTCAATCTCCACCACGCCCGCCAGGTGCAACAGCGAATACAACAGCATCGAGGCATGGCCCACCGACAATACGAAACGGTCACGGTTGGGCCAGTCGGGGTGCTCGGGGTGATAGCGCAGGAAGCGGCTCCACAAGGTGTAACCGACGGGCGCCAGGCCCATGGGCGTGCCGGGGTGGCCGGAGTTGGCCTTCTGCACAGCGTCCATGGCGAGGGTACGAATGGTGTTGATGCACTGGGTGTCGACAGCGTTGGCAGCGTGATTCATGGAACCTGTTCTCCATCGGGTGACGATCTACAGTGGAGGGCAGCGTGCGCCAAAGGTTTTATGAAATCGTCTGCCCCGCGACGAACGGGGACGCAAACGCGACAGGTTGATCTCAAACATGACAAGAGCCCGCCGGATGGGCTAGCTTCAAGGGGCATTCAGTCAATGATCAACTTGCGGAGGTACTCCATGCCAGTGAAACACGACCTGTATCAGGACCTGGGTTTGAGCAAGGAAGCTATTCATGAACGCAGGGCGAGCGATAACCGATTGGATTCGCTGCTCCACCAATACGACAGCGCCGACAAGGAGGTGCTGGAGCTTGAGTCCTCAAGCGGCGGTGACGAGGAGCTGGAGAAGCTGAAGAAGAAACGCCTGTTGATCAAAGACAAGATCGTCGAGCAACTGGAGAAAGCGACGGCCAAGTAGAAGATTTGTTCAGAATTGCCCGAAAGACAGCAGCACCGCCGCTGCCTATCATGCCAACCGTTCGCCCGGCACTGGGGCTCTTAGACGGCGCATGGAATGCGCTGTGGCCGGGCGAACTCTCTCTTTCAAGCCAGCAGCGCGCGCTTGCATTCGTCAATCGAGCGCTGCTGGGTTTCACCGTACAACTTCAACTCGTCGATAGTCTGGCGACCCAGGGCCTTTTCGAACTCGGCCTGGTTGGAGTTGGCCGCGTAGTGACTCTGCGCCGCATCCCCCAGGTTCGACTGGAAAATCCCCGCCGCACTCACCGGCAGAAAATCTTCGTACACCAACGGCTCCACGTCCACGTGGCCGGCGGCGATCAGTTCGTCCAGGGTTTTAAACTTGTCCTGGGCGGCCAAGCCTTTCTCGGTTACGAAATAGCGGAAGTACGCCAGCTCCTGTTCGCGCATCTCGCGGTGATTGTCGGGGAACGCCTGGAAGTGTTGCTCCATCAATTCGGTGTAGCGCCCGGCATTGGCCTCATTCGGAAACGCGCCCAATTCATCCCGTGCGGCATTCAGCAATTGGTCGTACAGCGCGCGGCCCTTGGGGGTCAGCGCCACGCCGCGTTGTTCGATTTCACCAAAGCGCGCGCTGTGGCTGCCCTTGGCATCGGTAAAGGCGATTGCCTCGTCGAGGGCCTTGAAGCTGGTCTGGCGCAGCAGTATCGGGCACTGGCGGCGGGGCGGGCCTTCGATCACCGCCTTGGGGGTGATGCCTTTGCCGGGCATTGCGGCCTGCACCTGGTCAATGTCCAGGGTGCGCGGTGTCAGGTGGTTGATGTGCGGGCCCTTGAAGGCGACCACGTCGGCGATCAGCCGGTGCTGGTCGCTCAGTTGCTGGTATTGCGCGGCAGTGACGGTGGCGGTGTGGTGCCAGCGGAAGGTTTCCAGGGCTTGCTGGATAAACTCTTCGGCATGGGCGGCATCGAGGCCGCCGTCGGCTTCGGCTTGCTGGATCAACTCAAGGGCGCGTGGGGTGAAGATCGAACGCTTGGCCAGGGCTGACTGGGCGAAGGCCCGCAGTTCCGGGTTTTCGATCAGCTCCAGGCGCAGCAGCGAAGTGAACACCCGGAAGGGGCTGGTTTGCAGGGCGCTTTCATGCACGGCGCGAAAGGCGGTGGAGTGCACCGGTACCCCGGCCGGCGTGAGGTCGTAATAGCCCACCGGCTGCATGCCCATCACCGCAAACAGGCGGCTGATGGTGGCCAGTTCTTCAGCGGTGCCCAGGCGGATGGCGCCGTGGCGCTCCCTGTCCAGGCGCTGGATTTCCCCGGTGCGTTGCAGTTGATGAGCCAGCCCTGCGTCGGTGTCGAGCACGTGGGCATTGGTCTCGGCCACCAGTTCCATCAGTGCGCCATACAGCGGCACTTCATCGCGGTACATGTCAGACATGGCCTTGGAGAAGCCTTTGCGAATCTCGTCAGGGCTGACTGGGCGGGCGGCGGGCATAGAAAAATTCCTGGCGGCTATAGAGAGGAAAGGCACGGTTGCCTGATTTTGTTGGGCCTGCCGACGCCTTGCAAACGAAGATTCCTCTGGACTTCATTCTGCAAATGAATGAGCTGGATGACGTCAGCTTCACGTGCATCTCACCGTCGAAGGGCTCTACACTGGCCGTCACCTCTGAACGCGACGGAAGACTCGATGACGGCACAGCCTGCGACGAACATTCTGGAAACGATTGAAGGCCAGCGCCTGGCCAAGCCTGACGGCGAGCGCTGGCGTGACTGGGGCCCCTACCTGAGCGAACGGCAATGGGGCACGGTGCGCGAAGACTACAGCGCCGACGGCGATGCCTGGCGCTACTTCCCCCACGAGCACGCCCGCAGCCGCGCCTACCGCTGGGGCGAGGATGGCCTGGCGGGCTTCAGCGACAAGGCCCAGCGCTGGTGCCTGGGCCTGGCGCTGTGGAACGAGCACGACGCGATCATCAAGGAGCGCCTGTTCGGCCTGAACAACGCCGAGGGCAACCACGGCGAAGACGTCAAGGAACTGTACTTTTTCGTCGATGGCGTGCCGAGCCATGCCTACATGCGCATGCTCTACAAATACCCTCACGCGGCCTTTCCCTACGATGACCTGATCACCGAGAACGCCCGCCGTGGCCTTGGAGATGCCGAATACGAGATCCTCGATACCGGGGTTTTCGAAGACAACCGCTATTGCGATGTCACCGTCGAATACGCCAAGCACCAGCCCGATGATGTGTTCATGCGCATTACCGTGCACAACCGTTCGGACCAATCCACACGCCTGCAGGTGTTGCCGCACCTGTGGGCGCGCAACGACTGGAGTTGGACCCACGATGCCCCCAGGCCCGAGTTGCGCCTGGAGGGCGAACAGGTGGTGGCGCGGCACCATGAGCTGTTCGATCGCCACCTCAGTGCCTGGGGCCAGGACGGGGTGGAATGGCTGTTCTGCGAGAACGAAACCAACTACCCCAGGCTGGACGGGCAACCGGCGCCGGGGCCGTTCAAGGACGGGATCAACGACTATGTGACCACGGGGGCGCAAGCAGCGATTCGCCGGGATGCGGGTACCAAGGTGGCTGCGCGTTTCATCCTCGAGCTGGCGGGCCAGGAAAGCAAAACCCTGTACCTGCGCTTCGCCCCGGCGGAGGCGCCGTGGATCAATGCGCGCAAGCTGTTCGAAGAACGCCGTCAGGAGACCGATGATTTCTATGCGGCGCTGCAACAGGGCATCGCCGATGAAGACGTGCGCAACGTGCAGCGCCAGGCCCTGGCGGGGTTGCTGTGGTCCAAGCAGCTGTATTACTTCGACGTGAATCAATGGCTCGACGGCGACCCGGCCCAGCCCGCGCCGCCGCCCGAGCGTTTGCATATCCGCAATACCCATTGGCGGCACTTGTCGAATTTCGACATTCTCTCGATGCCCGACACCTGGGAATATCCGTGGTATGCCT
Organism: Pseudomonas sp. Ag1; assembly: GCF_000278565.1. Lineage (NCBI taxonomy): Bacteria > Pseudomonadati > Pseudomonadota > Gammaproteobacteria > Pseudomonadales > Pseudomonadaceae > Pseudomonas > Pseudomonas sp. Ag1. The sequence goes on along the minus strand of NZ_AKVH01000096.1, from coordinate 45,415 downwards.
CCTGGGACCAGGGGTTCCAGGCGGTGGCCGTTGCCCTGATCGACCCCGGTTATGCCAAGCAGCAACTGTTGCTGTTGGTGAAAGACCGCTTCATGCACCCCAACGGTCAGTTGCCGGCCTACGAGTGGCGTTTCGACGACGCCAACCCGCCGGTGCATGCCTGGGCCAGTTGGCGGGTGTATCAGCAGGACAAGGCGCTGAATGGCGTGGGCGACATGGATTTCCTGGAGCGGATCTTCCACAAGCTGCTGCTGAATTTTTCCTGGTGGGTCAACCGCAAGGACGCCGAGGGCCGCAACCTGTTCCAGGGTGGGTTTCTTGGGCTGGACAACATTGCGCTGTTTGATCGCTCGGCTGATTTGCCGCCGGGTTATCAGTTGGACCAGGCGGACGGCACAGCGTGGGTTGCGGCGTACGCGCTGGACCTGATGCGTATCGGCCTGGAATTGGCCAAGCGCAATGTCGTGTATGTGGATATCGCGGTGAAGTTCTTTGAGCACTTCCTGTACATCGCCGGGGCGATCAACCGCGTTGACGATGGCGCCGAAGGCTTATGGGATGAGCAGGATCAGTTTTTCTATGACGTGCTGCATCGTCCGGGCGGTGAAAGTGAGCCGGTGCGGCTGCGTTCTATCGTCGGCCTGATGCCGCTGTTTGCGGTGCTGGTGCTGGAGCAGCGCGAGCATGAAGGGCTGGAGGGGCTGCGCGAGCGGTTGCTGGGGTTTATGAAGCATCGGCCGGACCTGGCCAAGTTGGTGTCGCGCTGGAACGAGCCGGGGCAGGGGAATCGGCTGTTGCTGGCGTTGTTGCGGGGTGAGCGAACCAAGGATTTGCTGCGGCGCATGCTGGATGAGTCTGAGTTTCTCTCGACGTTTGGTGTGCGGTCGCTGTCGAAAGCGTTTGCCGAAGAGCCGCTGGCGCTGAAGATGAATGGCAATACGCTGTGTGCCCGTTATGAGCCGGCAGAGTCGGATTCGCGGTTGTATGGGGGTAACTCCAACTGGCGTGGGCCCTTGTGGATGCCGGTCAATTACATGCTGATTGAGTCGCTGCGGGAGTTTCATCGGTACTACGCGGATAATTTCTCGGTGGAGTATCCGGCGGGGAGTGGGTATCTGGCGTCGCTGGAGGAGGTTGCCGATGGGCTCAGTCAGCGGTTGACGCGTTTGTTTCTGAGGGATGAGAACGGTTCGAGGCCGTCGATGGTGGGGTATGCACAGTTGGAGGCGGACCCGGCGAGCCGCGACCTGGTGTTGTTCCATGAGTATTTTCATGGCGAGACCGGGCGGGGGTTGGGGGCTTCGCATCAGACAGGGTGGAGTGCGTTGGTGGCGCTGTTGTTGCAGCCAAAAACCTGAAAACAGCACAATCAAAATGTGGGAGCGGGCTTGCTCGCGAAAGCGGTGGGTCAGCCAACAAATCCTGCGCTGATACACCGCTTTCGCGAGCAAGCCCGCTCCCACACGGGTCTTGCCAGGGTTGCCCTGATCAGGCCGGGAACAGCTCGCTCAATTTCATGGCCAGCATCATGTCGCCTTCAGTGCGCAGTTTGCCGCCCATGAATGCCTGCATGCCGTCGGTTTCGCCGCTGACGATGCCTTTCATGGTGTCGCCGTCCATCACCAGGGTGACTTGGGCGTCCGGGTTTTCACCTTCCAGCAGTTCGCAGGTTTTGTTTTTCACGACCAGCGAGAAGTTCTGGGTGTCGTCGATACGGAAACCGAACACCAGGTCCAGGCCGTCGGCAGCGGCTGGGTTGAATTTGGCTTTCATTGCTTCTACGGCTTTAGCTACGTCAGTCATGGTTTCGATCCTTTTATGGTGAGTCCAGTGACCTTGGGGTCACGGTTGGCCGCAATTCATCGGAAAGTGATGAGCTGCGGCGCCTTCAACAGTTGCAAGTGGGTATGGCTGTTGAAGGAAGCCAGTGCCACCTCGCGACCACGGAATTTCAGCTGGTTGAGCGAGGTGTTAACAATTTGCCAGTTCAGTTCGAAGGCCTGTGCGGCAGGCATTCGGGTAATCAGGTGGAGCAGGGCCGTGATGGTGCCGCCGGAGGTGAACACGGCGATCTTGTCACGGTTGTCGGCGGCTTCGAGGAGGCGTTGCAGGCCACCCTGGACACGTTCGACAAATCCCAGCCAGCTTTCCAGGCCCGGCGGGTCGTAGGTGCCGGCCAGCCAGCGTTCGACAATCAGGGAAAAGATGCGCTGGAACTCGCCACGGTTTTGCGCGGCGTTACGCAATATGTGCAGGGCTTCGGGTTCGCTGTGCAGCAAGTCCGGGAGCAGGGCGCGGATGATCGCCTCGGCGTCGAATTCGTTGAACGCGCTGTCGATTTCCAGCGTGGGTACCGGCAGGCCGAGGGCGCTGTATTGTTCGAAGGCGGCGGTAGCAGTGTGCTGCTGGCGGCGCAGGTCGCCCGACACGCAGCGGTCGAAGCCCAGGCCCAGTTCCGCCAGGTGGCGGCCCAGCACTTGCGCCTGTTGCACACCGATGGGCGACAGCACGTCGTAGTCGTCTGCACCGAAGGAGGCCTGGCCATGTCGAATCAGGTAGATGCTGCCCACGTCCGTTTTCCCGGTACGTTGAAAGTCTGGCGAGGTTATGAGGATGCCGGGAAGCTGTCAATGAAAAAACATACGCTTGTTTTAAAAGGTCGTTAGAGGCCCGCTGCTGGCGGTTTGATCACTGGCTCCATGGCGGTGGCGTCGGTATGCTTGGGCAATCCGCGCCTGGCGCACTGCACTTGTAAGGAGTCACATGGATTTTCTGGCCGAGTACGCTACTTTCCTGGCTAAAACCGTCACCCTGGTCGTCGCCATCCTGGTGGTGCTGATCAGTTTCGCCGCACTGCGCAGCAAAGGCCGCCGCAAAGCTGCCGGCCAGTTGCAGGTCAGCAAGCTCAATGACTTCTACAAGGGTTTGCGTGAGCGCCTGGAGCAGACCCTGCTCGACAAGGACCAGCTCAAGGCCCTGCGCAAGTCTGAAGGCAAGGCCGAAAAGAAGAAGGGCAAGAAGAAGCCAGAAGCCAAGCCACGGGTGTTCGTGCTGGATTTCGACGGCGACATCAAGGCCTCGGCCACTGAAAGCCTGCGCCATGAAATCACGGCACTGCTGAGCCTGGCCACACCCAAGGACGAAGTGGTACTGCGCCTTGAAAGCGGCGGCGGCATGGTTCACAGCTACGGCCTGGCGTCGTCGCAACTGGCGCGTATCCGCGAGGCGGGCGTGCCGTTGACCGTGTGCATCGACAAGGTCGCGGCCAGCGGCGGCTACATGATGGCGTGCATCGGCGAGAAGATCATCAGCGCACCGTTTGCCATCCTTGGCTCGATTGGCGTGGTGGCGCAGTTGCCCAACGTCAACCGCCTGCTGAAGAAGCACGACATCGACTTCGAAGTGCTGACCGCCGGTGAATACAAACGCACCCTGACCGTGTTTGGCGAAAACACCGAGAAGGGCCGCGAGAAGTTCCAGGAAGACCTGGACATCACCCATCAACTGTTCAAGAACTTCGTGTCGCGCTACCGCCCGCAGCTGGCGATTGATGATGTGGCCACCGGCGAAGTCTGGCTGGGCGTCGCGGCGCTGGACAAGCAACTGGTGGACCAGCTGCAAACCAGCGACGAATACCTGGCGACCAAGGCCAAGACCGCCGAGGTGTTCCACCTGCACTATGCCGAGCGTAAAAGCCTGCAGGAGCGGGTGGGCCTGGCGGCCAGCGGTTCGGTCGACCGGGTGCTGCTGACCTGGTGGAGTCGCCTGACCCAGCAGCGTTTCTGGTAACAATTCCAGCTGACGTTCGAAGATCAAAATGTGGGAGCGGCGGTGCGACGATTCGACTTGCTCGCGAAGGCGGTGGATCAGTCACAGATGTATTGACTGACCCACCGCATTCGCGAGCAAGCCCGCTCCCACATTGGGTCGTGGTGGTCGCATTATCGAGTCAGTAAAGAGGCCTGCGGCACCGCCGGTATGGGATGCCGCATCAACGATCCCACCACCAACGCCCCCAGCAAACCCAACAACCCCGCCACCCATAGCACCACGCTGAACCCGCCGACGAACGCCTGCCGCGCCAGTGGCTGCACCATCCCTCGTGCCGTTTCAGGCAGCAACGCCATGGCCGCGGGCATATCGCCAGCCACTACCCGTGAAGCAATCCCTGCCGCCTGTTCCTGCCACTGGGAGCCGATGCTCGTGTGCAGCAACTGTTCGCTATGGCTGCTCAACAACGCCCCATACACCCCAATCGCCAACATGATCGCGCTGAAGCGCATGGTGGTGCTCATGCCCGACGCCATCCCCGCGCGGTCCCGTGGCACGCAAGCCATGATGTTTTTCTGCGTATCGCCATTGAGCAATCCCGCGCCGGCCCCCGTGACGGCAATCGCCAGGGCGAACGGCAGATAGCCGCCGATATTGACCGCCCAGGCACTCAGCAGGTTGCCGCACCCCACCAGCGCCAGCCCCGTCGCCATCATCGTTGCCGGGGCAAAACGGCTAGCCAGTCGGGCGCCTATCCGCGGACAAATCAACATGGTCAAGGCAAACGGCAACATGCCCAGCCCGGAGGCAATCGCGGAGAAGCCCAGGCCGTTTTGCAGGTAGAACGGCAGCAGCGTCATCATCACCTGGGCACAGCCGGCGTAGGCGAACATCCCCAGCAGTGCACCGATAAAGCGCGGGTGCCTGAACAGTTGCAGGTCGACCATGGGCCGCTGTTGCAGGCGTTCGGCGAGTACAAAAACACCCAGCAACGCAGCGCCTCCCAGCAGCCGCGCATAAGTCAGCGGGTTGTCCCAGCCGATACGGTTGGCTTCGATCAAGCCCCAGATCAGGCACAGCAGGCTGGCACTGAAACTCAGGCTGCCCCAAGGGTCGAGCCTTGCAGCCTGGGCATCGCGGGATTCCGGAATCGCGCGCAGCACCAGTCCCATCAGCACCAGGCCGACCGGCAAATTCAGATAGAAAATCCAGCGCCAGCCCAGGTACTGGGTAATCAACCCGCCGAGGGTCGGTGCGGCGGTCATCGCCACGCCCATGCACGCGCCCCAGAAGGCCCAGGCCTTGGCGCGTTCCACTTCGTCATGGAAGGTATGGCCGATGGAGGCCAGGGCCGAGGTCAGCAGCAGCGCTGCGCCGACACCTTTGACGGCGCGAGCGATATCCAGGAGCAACGCATTCGGCGCCGCACCGCAGCCGAGGGAGGCGAGGATGAAAATACCCAGGCCCCAGACCAGGGTCTTCTTGCGGCCAAAGCGGTCGGCAATGCTTCCGGCCGGCAATAACAGGGCGGCGAAGGCCAGCATATAAGCGCTGACCACCCATTCGATATCGGCAAAATTCGCCCCCAGGTCCCGGGCGATGCTCGGCAGGGTCACGGCGACGATATTGGTGTCGAGCACGATCAGCGAACAGACCCCGGAGGCGGTCAGCAGCGTCAGGCGCGGGCTGACCTTGCTCATGGTTGCACCGAAGCCACCGCCGCGAGGGCGATCTCGTCATCGTGGGCCGGAGTATCTGCGCTAATGCCGATGGCGCCCACTACCTGGCCTTCAAGGATGATTGGCTGGGCGCCCTTCATCATCAACAGGCCGGCGGTGATGGCTGCCGGGCGGCCATTGTTGATGGCGTTTTCCAGATCCCCGGACGGCCGCTTGAAGAGCGCGGAAGTGCGCGCCTTGCCCTGGGCCAGCTCAATACCGGCCACCACGGGAGCGCCATCCATGCGCAGCGTCAGGATCGGCCAGCCACCGTCATCGACGATGGCCACGGCGCAGGGCCAGCCCTTGTCGGCGGCGACCTTGCGCGCGTGTGCGGCGATCTGCTGGGCCGCTGCCAGGCTCAGGATTGCCTTGTGGGCAATGCTTGCCGGGGCTTCTCCGGCCAGCGCTGCGGGCACGGTGCAAAGACCGGCAAGCACCAGGACCAATGATTTGACGAACATGGGAAAGCCTCTCTACTGTGAACGTACCGCGAGCTTATCCCCGGCAGGTGGCGTCCTTGTTAGGCGCCATACAGAACTTCATTACCTTTGAGCTAATCCTGTGATGGAAATACGTCATTTCCGCTACTTCCTGGCGGTTGCCCGGCAACGCAATTTCACCCGTGCTGCCGAACAGCTGGGTATCGCGCCGCCGACCCTGAGCCGGCAGATCCAGGACATGGAAGCCACCCTCGGTACGCGCTTGTTTATCCGCCGCCAGCGCGAGGTCAGCCTGACCGAGGCGGGCGCGGCCTTGCTGATCGAGGCAGAGGCCACCGTGCGCCAGTTCGAGTTTGCCCAACGCAATGCCCAGCGCGCCGGGCGTGGCGAGATCGGTCATATCGAACTGGGTTATGTGGCGTCGGCGGTGTATTCGGGGTTGTTGCAGCGTCAGGTGCAGTCGTTCTGCGCGGACTGCCCGGACGTGAGCCTCACCGTGCGCGAGAGTCCCATGGCGGCGTTGCCGGGGCTGGTGGCGGAGGGGCGTTTCGACATTGGCTACATTCGTTCGCCGATGACCTTGCCTGACGGAGTCGACGGGGTGCGGTTGAGCAGTGAGGGGTTTGTGTTGGCGTTGCCCCAGGATTCGTGGCTGCTGGGGTTGAAGGCAATCAGTTGCGAGCATCTGCAGAACGAGACGTTTATCTTGCCCGAGCAGATCAGCGGCACGCTGCACGTGGCGGCGCAGGGTGGTTATGCGCCGCGCCTGGGGCCGCAGCCGGGTGGGTTGGTGGCGGTGATTGCGTTGGTGTCACTGGGGCAGGGCGTGGCGGTGGTGCCGGAGTCGGTGGTGGGGCATGTGAGCTTGCCGAATGTCGTGTACCGCAGCATTGAAGGCAGCGAGGCGTCGTCCTGGTTGTCGCTGATTTACCGGCGCTTTGAAAAGGCGCCGGCGGTGGCGCGGTATATAGAGCAGGTGAAGCAGGTAGCCAGTTTGAAGGTTTGATCGCGGCGGGTTAGGTGCTTGACGGGTTAAGTGTGTTGCTGCCTTCGCGAGCAAGCCCGCTCCCACATTCGACGGCATTCCAAAGATGGAATTCGGTCGAAGGTGGGAGCGGGCTTGCTCGCGAAGGGGTCATTTCAAGCACTACACCAACCGCGGTTGAACCGAATCCGCCAATCGCGTCAGTATCAAGCAGCACGATACCGCCCCGGCATCCAGCACGCCCAACGAGCGCTCGCCCAGGCGGCTGGCACGCCCAATCTTCGCCACCAGATCCCTGGTGGAATCCCGCCCCCGCGAAGCAGCACTTTTCATCGCCTCCAGCGCATCGCTGAATGACGCTCCTGACCCATGGGCCTGTTCAAACGCCTCCACCGCCGGAATCAAGGTGTCCATCAAACACTTGTCACCCACGCCGGCTTCGGTGATGTCCTGCAACGAGGTCAGCCCGCCCCGCAGCAAATGGGCAAAGGTCGCCGCGTCAATCTGTTCGCTGCCGCGCACCTCATCCGCCATGCCGATAAACAGGCTGCCATACAGCGGCCCCATGGAGCCGCCGATGCCTTCCATCAGGCTCAGTGTCAACTCATCCAGGGCTTCGGCCAGGGTCAGCTGGCGGCCTTCAATCGTGCGCCCGCAATGGGCGAACCCCTTGGCCATGTTGATGCCGTGGTCGCCATCGCCAATGGCGCCGTCGACTTCGCTCAGGTATTCGCGGTTGGCAACGATCACGCTCACCAGGTCGGCGACGATGGCGCTGCCGTCGTGGGTGGAGAAATGCTGGCTCATGGTTTAGTCCGCCTGGGTCATGCCGATGGAACGGCAGGGTTGGTCGATCAGGGATTTCAGCTCGGCGTCCAGGCCCAGTAAGGTCAGGGTCACGCCCATCATTTCCAGGGAGGTGAAGTAGTTGCCCACGTAGCAGCGGTGAATCTTCAAGCCCCTGGCTTGCAGCTGACGTTCAACCTCGGCGTAGAAAATGTAAAGTTCCATCACCGGCGTCGCACCCAGGCCCGAGACCAGCACCACCACGCTGTCGTCCTGGCTGAAGTCGCGGTCGGCGAGGATCGGTGCGAGCATGCGGGCCGCCATGGCCTCGGCGGATTCGATCGGGATGACTTCAATGCCCGGCTCGCCGTGATGGCCGATGCCCAACTCCATCTGCCCGTCGGGAATCTGGAAGTTCGGCTTGCCCACTGCCGCGATGGTGCAGGGCGTGAGGCCGATGCCGATGGAGCGGCAATTGTCGACGGCCTTCTGGGCGACACGAATCACCCCGTCCAGGTCGTAATGCTGGGCCGCGGCTGCACCGCCGACCTTCCACATGAAGATCTCGCCTGCCACGCCGCGACGCTTGGCGATGTCGGCCTTGGGCGCCGAGGCCACGTCGTCGTTGGCGACCACGGTGCGGATGCGCATGTCCTTGCTGGCGGCCATCTTCATCGCCAGCTTCACGTTCATGTTGTCGCCGGCATAGTTGCCGTACAGGCACGCCACCCCGGCGCCGTGGTCGGCGGCACGGAAGGCGTCGAAGAAGCTTTTGGCGGTGGGCGAGGAGAAGATTTCGCCGACGGCCACGGCGTCCACCAGGCCCGGGCCGACATAGCCGAGGAACGCTGGTTCATGGCCGGAACCGCCGCCGGTCACGATGCCCACCCGGCCCTGTGGTGACGGCTTGGCCTTGCCGATCACCCGGGGATTGGTTTCGTATTGGCGCAGCTCGGGGTGCGCGACCAGAATACCCCGCAGCATGTCCTCGACCACCTGGTCGGGATCGTTTATCACTCGATTCATAACGCGGTTTCCTGTGTTCTTGTTCTTGGTGTGGGAGCCAGCTCCCACAAAGAGCCCGGCGCCCGCAGGGTTTTGGGTTATTGGGCCAATCAGGGTTCCAGGACGACTTTAAGCGACTTGTCCCCGCGCTCCATCACCGCAAACGCTTCCTTGAAGTCCGCCAGGGCAAACTTGTGGGTCACCACGTCGCGCATGTCGATCTTGCGGTTGCCGATAAAGTCGATGGCGCGCGGGTACATGTACGGGCCGAGGTGCGAGCCCAGCACGTCCAGTTCCTTGCGGTCACCGATGATCGACCAGTCCACCGTGGCCTCGTCGTTGAACACGCTGAATTCCACGAAGCGCCCCAGCTTGCGCAGCATCGCCAGGCCCTGGTTCACCGCCTTGTGGTGCCCGGTGGCTTCGATGTAGATGTCGCAGCCGTAGCCATCGGTGATCTCGCGAATCTTCGCCATCACGTCGACTTCGGCCGGGTTCCACACTTCGTCCGCGCCCATGCGCAGGGCGAGGGCAGCGCGTTCGGGTTTCATGTCGAGCACGATGAGCTTTTTCGGGTTGCGCATGCGCACCGCACCGATGATCCCCAGGCCCAGGGTGCCGGCGCCGGCCACCACCACGATGTCGTCGAAATCCACATTCGCCCGTTCCGCCGCGTGCAGCGAACAGGCCAGGGGTTCGATCAGGATGGCTTCGTCCGGGGCAATCGAGTCCGGTACTTTGTGGATGATGCCTTCCTTGGTGAAGATCATGTACTGGGCCATGGCGCCCTGGACGTTGTTCTGGAAACCGTACAAGTCGTGTTTCTGGCACATCCAGTACTGGCCGTGGTTGCAGAAGCGGCAGCCCCAGCACGGCACGATCTGTTCGGAAATCACCCGGTCGCCGACCTTCACCCCGCGCTTTTCCGCGCCGGGGCCGAGGGCGACCACGCGGCAGACAAACTCGTGGCCGGGAATCATCGGCGGCTTCACGTAGCGCGGCTGCTCGGCGTCGCCCCAGAACGAGGGCGCGCCGCGGTAGGTCTTGATGTCGCCCATGCAGATGCCGCACAGCTCGACCTTGGTGAGGATCTCGTCGGGGCCGGGCGTCGGCACATCGACGGTCTCCAGGCGATAGTCTTCGGGGCCGTGACAGACCACGGCCTGCATGGTTTTCGGAATGACGGGGGACAGTTGTTCGGCAGTGCGTTCGGTAACGGTAGACATGACGATAAACCTCACGACAAAGGATCAATTACTGGATGCTGTAGCCACCGTCGATCACCACGTTTTCCCCGGTGATCATCTGTGCGGCGTCGCTGAGCAGGTACAACGCCAGCCCGGCGATTTCTTCCGGCTGGGCAAAGCGGCCCGCCGGGATCTGCAATTTGGCCCGTTCCCCCAGCTCGCCCGCCCAGGCCTTTTTGCCGAGGGCGGTTTCGACGATGGTCGGGGAGATGGCGTTGACGTTGATGTGGGGCGCCCATTCCATGGCGAGCACCTTGGTCATGCCGACCACGGCGGCCTTGCTGGCGCAGTAGGCGACGTGACGGTCCAGGCCGATCACCGCCGCTTGGGAGGCGAGGTTGACGATGCGCCCGCTGCCCTGGGCCAGCATGTGCCTGGCGCAGGCCTGGGCCACGAAGAAACTGGCCTTGAGGTTGATGTCGAGAGTGGTGTCCCAGGCGTTTTCACTGACGTCCAGGGCCTTGTCCAGCAGGGCCACGCCGGCGCTGTTGACCAGGTAATCCAGGCGTTTGAAGTGATCGAATACGTAATCGACGGTGCTGTGCACCTGGTCAAGTTGGCGCAGGTCCACGGCGATGCCGATGTTCCCGGCGCCGAGGCTGGCGGCGACTTCGACCACGGCCGGGTCGCGGTCCAGCAGGGCCACCCGCGCGCCGCGTTCCACCAGCAGGCTGGCACAAGCCAGACCGATCCCGGCGGCCCCGCCGGTGATCACGGCGCAGCGGCCGGTGAGGTCGAAGGCTTGATTCCAGAATCCAGACATGAACATGACTCCATTTTTCAGATCGGTGGAGATCCAATGTGGGAGCGGGCTTGCTCGCGAAAGCGGTGTATCAGGTGGCACATCTGTTGAATGATCCACCGCTTTCGCGAGCAAGCCCGCTCCCACACTTGACCGGGTTTCAAGTCAAAACTTACTTCGTACCGCTCACCTGCTGATACAGCGCATCCGCATTCGCATTGGTCACCGGCACCCACGGCAGGATGTAGTTCCTGGCGGTGCCGTCACCCCATTTCACGTCCTTGCCATAACGTTCCCAGATCACCGACTGCGGCTTGTAATCCTTGCCGGCCAGCGCCCGCAGCGCCACATCCAGCGCGCCTTGGGACTGGGCCTGGGCGTCCTGCAGGAAGGTGGTTACTTCATCCTTCTTCGCCGCCTGGATCGCATCCGGCATGCCGTCGATGGACGTCACCGGCACATCCTTGGACGTCAGCCCATGGGACTTCAACGCCTGCACCGCACCGAGGGCCATGTCATCGTTTTGCGCGATCACCCCGTTGATGCCCTTGGGGTGTGCGTTCAGCCAGTCTTCGGTCAGGGCCAGGGCCTGGGCGCGGTCCCAGTTGGCGGTTTTCTTCTCGATGATCTTGATGTCCGGGTGCTTGCCCAGTACTTCCATCTCGCCCTTTTCGCGGTCGATCTGCGCCGACTGGCCAATCGGCCCCTGGATGATCACCACGTTGCCGCGGCCCTTGAGTTTGTCGACCATGGCCTGGGCCTGCAGGCGACCGCCTTCCACGTCATCGTTGCCAACATAAGGCACGTTGGCGTCCGCCACCTTGGTGTTGGAGGCGATCACCACCACGTCATTGCTCATGGCGGCCTTCACGGTGCCGACGCCGGCCTTGGTGTCGATCGGCACAAACAGGATCGCGTCGTAGTGCTGGGTCACCATGTTTTCAATCTGGTTGTTCTGGGTCAGTGCGTCATAGTTGCCGTCGAACACGGTCAACTGCACGGTGCCGTCCTTGACTGCGGGGTGTTCCTTCAGCTCGCGCACCCAGTTCTGCATGAACTGGCCCTTGAGCCCGTACACGGCGGCGCCGATCTTGTAGGTCTTGCCATCGGCGGCCAGGGTGACACTGCTGGCGAGCAGGGAGATTGCCGCGACGGCGGCCAAAGTCGTACCAGGTTTCATGAGAGAACTCCGTTATTGTTGTAGTGGTAGTTTTCAGAACTAGCGTTTCTTCTTGCGCCACACGTCAATCAGCACTGCGAACACGATGATCAGGCCCTTGGCGACCTGCTGGTAATAGGAGGACACGCCGAGCAGGTTCAGGCCGTTGTTGATCACGCCGATCAGCAATGCGCCAAACAGCGTGCCGACAATCGTGCCGGTACCGCCCGACAGGCTGGTGCCGCCGATTACCACGGCGGCAATCGCATCCAGCTCATACGAAGTGCCGGCCTGGGGCAGGGCAGAGGTGGTGCGCGCCGACAGCACCACACCGGCCAGCCCGGCGAGCAGGCCCGAGACCACGTACACCGAAAACATCACCTTGCGCACGCCGATCCCGGAGGTGCGCGCGCTCTTCTCGTTGCCACCCACCGCGTACACATAGCGGCCGTAGGTGGTGTAGCGCAGTACCATCCAGAAGATCAGCGCGACCACGGCGAAGATCACGATCGGCACACCGATCGGGCCGATCTTGCCGATACCCAGCGCCAGGTAGGCGTCGGGCAGGTCAGTGATCGGGCTACCGTCGTTCAAGATGAAGGTCATGCCCCGGGCAATGCTCAACATGCCCAGGGTCGCGACAAAGGGCGGGATCGACAGGTTGGCGACCATAAAGCCGTTCACCACCCCGAGCATCGCCCCGGCGAACATCCCGGCGCTGACTGCCGCGAGCACGCCATAGCCCTGGGTCGCGACCATGGCGCTGCACAGCCCGGCAAAGGCCAGGATCGAGCCCACCGACAGGTCGATGCCCTTGGTCAGGATCACGTAGGTCATGCCCACGGCGAGGATCCCGTTGATCGAGGTCTGGCGCAGGATGTCCATCCAGTTGCGCCAGGTCATGAAGTATTCGCTGGCGAAGGCCATCACCAGGCACAGGAGGATGAACACCAGCGGCAGGCCGAAGCGGTCGAGGGACAGGCGCAGGCGACTGCGGGGTGCGGTCGTGACGGGGGCGGCTGCAGGTGTAGAAAGTGATTTGGCATTCATGAGGCAAGACTCAACAAGGCTTCCTGGGAAAGGGCGGTATCGCTGCTGATGGTCACCAGCCTTCCGCCTTTGAACACGGCAATACGGTCACTCAGGTGCAGCAATTCCGGGGCTTCGGACGACACCACAATTGCCGCGCCGCCGGCGCGCACGAACTGGTCCAGCAGGTGATAGATCTCCTGCTTGGCGCCTTCATCGATGCCCCGGGTCGGCTCATCGCACAGCAGGCAGATCGGCTGGGTCGACAGGCATTTGGCGAGCACTACTTTCTGCTGGTTGCCGCCGCTCATGGATTCCACCGGCAGGTCCAGGGAAGTGGTCTTGATCTGCAGGCGCTTGACCATGTCCTGGGCCAGTTGGTTTTCCTTGCGGGCATTGATCAGCGACCAGCTCGACAGCTGCTTGTACGCCGACAATGCGATGTTCGAGAGGATGCTGCCGCTGAGCACCAGGCCGCTGTCCTTGCGGTCTTCGGTGACCAGTGACATGCCGGCCTGGATCGTTGCCTTGGGCAGGCCGATGGGCATCGGTTTGCCTTGCAGGGTCACGCTGCCGGAGTCCGGCGTGGTGAGGCCGTAGATGCAGTTGAGGAATTCGCTGCGGCCCGAGCCCATCAGCCCGTAGATGCCGAGAATCTCGCCCTGGCGCAGTTGCAGGCTGATGTCCTGGAACTCGCCGGCGCGGCTCAGGCTGTCGACGTCCAGGCAGCATTCGGCGGCGCATTCGCGGCCGACCTTGTGGTCGATGCGGGTCAGTTCCTGGCCGACGATGCCGCGCACCAGGTGGGCGCGGTCGATATCGGCCATGCGCCCGGTCTCAACGAAGGCGCCGTCGCGAAAGATGCTGTAGTCGTCGGCAATCTGCGCCAGTTCACTGAGGCGGTGCGACACATAGATGATGCCGGCACCACGGGCGGTGAGGCGGCGGATCGCCTTGAACAGGGTTTCGGCCTCACGCTCGCCGATGGCCGAGGTGGGCTCGTCCATGATCATCACCTGGCAGTCGTGGCTGAACGCCTTGGCGATCTCCACCAGCTGGATCTGCGCCACGCTCAGGCGATGCATGGGGCTGGTGGCGTCGACGTCGAACTCCAGGCCTTCCAGCAGTTCGCGAGTGCGCCGGTTGAGCTCCTTGCTGTCGACGATGCAGCCGGCGCGGCACGGTTCGCGGCCCAGCCAGATGTTTTCGGCGACGGTCATGTAGGGGATGGGTTCCAGCTCCTGGGTGATCATCGCGATCCCCGCCGCGAGTGCTTCGCTGGGGCGGTTGAACTGGACGGGGGAGCCGTTGAGCAGGATGGTCCCGGCGTCACGCTGGGTGATGCCCATCAGGATGCTCAGGAAAGTCGATTTGCCTGCGCCATTGCCGCCGCACAGGGCGTGGACGCTGCCGGCCCGCAGAGAGAGGCGCCCCTCACGCAGGGCAGGAATCCCGGCGTAAGCCTTGGCGACGTGTTCAGCCTGGAGCAGTAATGGCGTGGCCATCGGCGTGTCCTCGTGCTGTGAATTCTTATTAGGTCGCACAGTCATGTTTCGCTGTGAGCATATGTGTATCAAATGAAATTCTGATCAGTCAATCTCTTTCACTGAAAAGTTGTAAATGGATGGATTTGCGCAAAGTAAGCCGGTTTAGAGGGCTTTGACTGGAAGGTCAGCTAAATCCTGCTTGACAGGGCGACTGGAATATCCGAGAAATGACTGAGCTAAATTTCACAGAGTGATCATATGATCACTCTCCAGCACCCAAAACGGCAGCGGAGCCAAACGCCATGAACACACCTTTCCCGGTGGCTATCGGATGCGATGAAGCGGGTTATGAGCTCAAAGAACTGTTGAAGCGCCATATCGAGGCGCTGGGTTACCCGGTGACGGACTTCGGCACCCATTCCACGGCGCCGGTGCTGTACCCGGACATTGCCCTGGCGGTGGCCACGGCGATCAATGCCGGCGAGCAACGCTTGGGCGTGCTGGTGTGCGGCACTGGCATCGGCATGGCCATCTCGGCCAACAAAGTCCTGGGGATTCGTGCGGCCCAGGCCCATGACACCTATTCGGCGGAGCGGGCACGCAAGAGCAACGATGCGCAGATCCTGTCCATCGGTGCACGGGTGATCGGCGCGGAGCTGGCCAAGAGCATCGTCAAGTCGTTCCTGGAGTCGGAGTTCGAAGCCGCGCGTTCCGGGGCCAAGGTCGACCGCATCAACGCGATCGAGCGTGACGGGCATCAGTAGTGGACGGAACGGGGCAAGAGTCGGGAGAATGCGCCTTTGACACCGAAACGGAAGCCCGTGCCCATGAGTGACAGTACCCAGCGCATCGCCAGCGACATCGACCTGATGACCGAAGTGGCGATGCTCTATTACCTTGAGAACGTCACTCAGGAAGCCATCGCCAAGCGCTTCGACCTGTCCCGGGCAAAAGTCAGCCGCCTGCTCAAACGCGCACGGGATGAAGGGATTGTCGAGGTGCGGGTGTTGCAGCACCCGGCGATGAACAACGAGCTGGAACAGGCGCTGGTGGAGCGCTTCCAGCTGGACCGCGCTTTGATTGCGGTGGACCACAGCGACCCGGACACCCAGCGCTCGGCGGTGGCGAGCCTGGTGGCCAACTACCTGAACAAAACCCTCAGTGACGGCATGATCGTCGCGGTCGGCATGGGGCGTAACGTCGGTGCGGTGGCCGATAATGTGTTTTTGCCGGTGACCCGCAACTGTACGTTTGTGTGCGCGATTGGCGGTTCGCTCAAGGCGGGTGAATACATGAACCCCGACCACATTTGCCGGCGCCTGGCCCTGCGGTTTGGTGGCGAGAGTGAAAGCCTGTACGCCCCGGCGCTGGTGGCCAATCCGGAACTGCGTGGGGTGTTGATCAGCAACGATACGGTGCGTTCCACGCTTGACCGTGCCCGCCGTGCGGACATGGCGTTGATCGGCATCGGTGACATGAGTGAAAACAGCAACATGGTGCGCATGGGGTGGTTTTCGCCCCAGGAAATTGCACAGGCGCGGTTGTCCGGCACCGTGGGGGACATGATGGGTTATGACTTCATCGACATTCATGGCCAGCCGGCGGTCAACGCGATTCAGGGGCGGGTGATCGGGTTGACGGTGCAGGAGCTGTTTCGGATTCCGGATGTGGTGGCGATTGCCAGTGAAAACACCAAGGCGGCGGCAACGCTGGGGGCGTTGCGTTCGGGAGTGATCAATACCCTGGCGACCACGGTGACCAATGCTCACACCATCCTTGCGCTGGATGACGCGACGCGTAAAAGCTGACACCGCCGATAGTCCAGGCCCTGAACATCACCTGTGGGAGCTGTCGAGCCTTGGCGAGGCTGCGATGGCATCACCGCGGTATGACTGGAGTACCGGGTTGTCTGCATCGCGGACAAGCCCGGCTCCCACAGTTGACTGCCTCAGGGTTTCCACACCTGCACATCCTGCGCATCCACCGCCTTGGGCAACAACCCCGCCTTGAAGAACGCATCCGCAATTTTCTGCTGTTCCCCCAACTGATCCAGCGTCACCGGTTGCACCTCATAGCTGCGATGAGCATTGGCGGCCTCGACAGTCTCCACATCCAGGTTGCCCCACAATGGCCCCAGCACTTTCGCGGCATCACGCGGGTGGCTCTTCACCCACTCGCCAGCCTGGTGCAACTGCTCGTACACCAGCTTCAGCACTTCGGGATGCGCCTTGGCGTAGGGCGTAACCGTCAGGTAATAGCGCTTGTAGCTGGCCAGCCCGGTACCGTCCGCAAGGGTGCGGGTGGGCAGTTGGCGCTGCACGCTGGTGAGGAACGGTTCCCACGTGACCCAGGCATCAACCTTGTTGTTTTCAAATGCAGCGCGGCCATCGGCGGGCGTCAGGTACGCCGGCTCGATATCGGAGAAGGCCAGCCCCGCCTTGTTCAAGGCAGCGATCAATAAATAGTGAGTGCCGGCGGCCTTGGTCACGGCGATTTTCTTGCCTTTCAAGTCCGCCAGTTGCTGAATCGGCGAGTCCTTGCGCACCACGATCGCCTGGGCTTGGGGCGAGGGCGCTTCCTGGGCGAAGTAGGTGAGCTTGGCCTGGGCGGCCTGGGCGAAGATCGGTACGGTGTCGGCCACGTCAGCGCTGATATCCACGTTACCGACGTTGAGTGCTTCCAGCAGCGGCAGGCCACTGGGGAACTCGTGCCAGGTGACGTCGATGCCGTCGGCCTTGAGGGCTTTTTCCAGGGTGCCCTGGGTTTTCAGCAAGGTGATCAGGGTCGAGGATTTCTGGTAGCCGATGCGTACGGTTTCCTCGGCCTGAGCGTTCAGGGCGGTGCAGAGGCCCAGTGTGGCAAGGCCTGCGATGAAAAGGCGATGGAGCGAAAACTGGGGCATGGCGTGCTCGACTCTTAATGGATTAAGGTGAGCTTATTGTTCTAAAAAACATTCGATAAATAATTTTTCGATCTTAGCTTAGGCCTTTATCGGGTGCGCCGTTCGCGGCCTTTCAGCGTCAGGATGAAGGAGGGCGGTATGCAGTTGTATGTTGTTCGTCACGGCGAAACTCAAGCCAATGCCGAGGGGCGTTACCAGGGCTCGCTGGACATTGATCTCAACGAACGGGGCGTGCTGCAGGCGCGGGAGTTGCGGGAAAAATTGCCGGCGCAGATCGACGCCGTCATCGTCTCGCCGCTGCGCAGGGCTCAGCAAACGGCGGCCATTGTGTTTGCGGATGATGGGCTGCAACTGCCTACGCTGGATGCGTTTCGTGAGCGCGGCGTGGGGGTGTTTGAGGGACTGACCCAGGCGGAGGCGGCGCAGCGTTATCCCGACCTTTGGGCGCAGAATATTACCCGGCAATGGGAGCGGGCACCCACGGACGGTGAGTCAATCTCGCAGTTCGTCGAGCGCATCCGGGGCGGATTGAATCAGTTGCTGGTGAACCATGGGCAACAGGTGGTGGTGCTGGTTGCCCATGGGGTTGTCGCCAAGGCGATTCGCGCATTGGTTCGCGATGATTTCTCAGACTTCTTCGCCTGGCAGTTGCGCAATGGCGAAGTGCTGAGTCTCAACATCGCCACAGAGCCCAATGTGGCGAGGGAGCTTGCTCCCGTTGGGGTGCGAAGCGCCCCCTGGTAGGCCTCTGCGGTCTTTCAGGATGGGCCGGTCAATGCTTTTGGGGTTGCTGCGCAACCCAGCGGGAGCAAGCTCCCTCGCCACAGTGTGGGTGTGAGTCATGTCTACAGGGGAACGCTCAACGCCTGCGCAAACGCCTGGGGCGTAGGGCTTTCCGGCCAGGTCGGAACACCCTCCACCAGCGTTACCCACGGCTGCTTGTGCCGCAGCCAGATATGCGCCACCGGCTGCACGGACGGGCTCTCATCCAGTGTCCCGACCCGCAGCACAACCAACCCCGGCGCGGCCGTCGTGGTGTTGCAGATCCGCGTATGGCACACCCCGCACAACCGATGTTCCGAGCGCTGCCCATCAACGTCATAGGCATATTCCGTCAGCGAACCTTCAACCCGCAGCGCATCCGCCGGCAACAGCGCATGCAGGGCAAACGCGCTGCCGCTCCAGGTCTGGCAGTGGCGGCAATGGCAGGCATACACCGCCAGCGGCGCGTCGGTATCGAGGGTGTAGGTCACGCGGGTGCAGCGACATTGGCCCGTGAGTGTCATCAAAAACGATCCTGTGCAAAGTGAGGGCGAAAGCCCCATCGGTTATGCTCGCCAGCATGCCGCAGCCCCCGAACAAAGAACATCCGCCAAAACTGCCCAGCGGCTCACAGGAAATGTATGAACGCCCCGCAACTCCAATGGGAAACCCAGCGCGCCTTCCTCGCCGTGTTGCGCACCGGCAGCCTGTCGGGCGCGGCCCGTTTGCTGGGGATTGCCCAGGCCACCGCGCGGCGACGGATCGAGGCCCTGGAGCAGAGCGTCGGGGTCAGCCTGTTTATCCGCTCACCCGCCGGGCTGTTGCCCACCGACACGGCCAAGGACCTGATCAGCCACGTTGAAGCGATGGCCGTTGCCGCCAACGCCTTCAGCCGCGCAGCCTCGGCCGACACGGCCCTCGCCGGCGGCACGGTGCGGCTCACCAGCGGCAAGCTGCTGGGCGTTGAAGTGCTGCCGCCCATGTTGCGCAGCCTGCGCCGTGATCATCCGCAATTGGCCATCGAGCTGAGCGTATCCAATCGGCTGCAGGCGCTTGCCCGGCAAGAGGCCGACGTCGCCGTACGCATCCGTCGTCCGGTCGAATCCACGGTGGTCGCGCGCAAGGTCGGCGACCTTCACGTAGGGTTGTACGCCGCACCCGACCTGTTGGCAGAGCAGGGCACGCCGGACACCGTTGCGCAATTGCACGGCTACCCGCTGATCGGGCCGGACCGCAACTTGCTGGAGATCGAATTCCTGGGTGAGCGCGGTTTCGACTGTTCGGCGCCCAGTACGGTGATTCGCACCGACGATCACCTCGCGCAGTTGGCCGCTCTGCGTGCGGGGCTTGGGATCGGCGTGTGTTCAGCCCAGGTGGCACAACGTCACGGGCTGGTGCGGGTGTTGCCCGCGCAGGTGGATTTCAAGGTTGACGTGTGGATCGCCATGCATCAGGACATGCGCAAGGTTCCGCGCATCGCCGTGGTGTTCGATGGCTTGGGCGCGGCCCTGACGGACTTCTTTCAGCCGCGATAACGCAACGCGTCAACCAACAATGCAAATGCGGGGGAGGCCGTGCGGGCCATTCGCCCCGGCGACACGGTATGGATTGCACCCGGTGTCAAGCATTGGCATGGCGCCACGGCGAACACCGCCATGACCCATATCGCGATCAACGAAATGCTCGACGGCAAGGTGGTGGACTGGATGGAGCAGGTCAGCGACGAACAGTACGCCGCGCAGTAATCGGTCTCACCGCCGCAACTGCGGCTCGCCTTCAATGCAGCTCACCAGAAACTCCATCACCACCTTCACCGAAGGCGAGCGGCGCATATCCGGATACACCGTCAGCCAGATATCGCGAACCGGGCCTTCGGTGTTCGTTGCCAACCGCACCAATGCCGCGTCGTGATCGCCCACCAGCGTGGGCAACACCACTGCACCCACCTGGGCCCGGGCGGCCATTTGCTGGGTGATCAGGTCGCTGGCGGCGAAGGCAATCGTGCGGTTGCCGCGCACCTGATGCATCCACGCCTGTTGGGGCAGGTGGTCGCGGGTGGCGTCATAGGCAATGAACGTCCACTGTTCAGCGGGTAACTGCTTGAGCTCGGGCGTGGCATAGAGCCCGAAACGCACGGCGCCGACCTTTCTGCGTACCAGCGCTTCTTCATCGGGACGTACCGTGCGCAGGGCAATGTCGGCTTCGCCTTTGTCGAGGGCGGCCAGCGTCGTCGAGGACATCAACACGATATTCAGCTTGGGATACTGCGCCCTGAACCGTGCGACATGGGGCGCGATGCAGTGGATGGCAATCGACGGCGGGCAACTGACCCGCACGGTGCCGGCCACTTCGATCGAGGCCACGCGGGACAGGCGCATCACTTCGGTAGCCATCTCGCCCATGCCGGCCGCCAGCTTCGCCAGTGCCAGGCCTTCCTCGGTGAGCGGTCGGCTGCGGGGCAGGCGATCCACCAACTTTACGCCGAGGGCTTTTTCCAGGGCATTGACGCGCCGGCCAACAGTGGCGTGTTCCACCTGCAGTTCGCGGGCGGCAGCCGACAGTGATTGGGTGCGCGCCAGCACGGTGAAGAAATACAGATCCTGCCAGTCGAACATCGGGTTATTTCCGCACGGAGGGTGGGAGGTATTGGGGAATTCTCGTACAGAGTAGCGCCTTTTACCATGGCGCATTCCCACTGCAAACGGAGTTGTCCCGCGATGAAAGCCCTCACCCTTGAAACCTACGGCGGCCCGGAAGTTGTTCAACTGCGTCACGATGTCCCCACACCTCAGGTGACCGCCGGCCATGTACTGGTCAAGGTGGCCTGTGCCGGGATCAATTTCATGGATGTTCACACCCGCCAGGGCAAGTACGCCAAGTCGGTGACCTACCCGGTACGGCTGCCGTGCACCCTGGGCATGGAAGGCGCGGGTGTGGTGGTGGCGGTGGGCGAGGGCGTGAGCCATCTGGCGCCGGGTGATCGAGTGGCCTGGTGCATTTCATGGGGCGCGTTCGCCGAATACGCCAGCGTACCCGCCGCGCGAGTGGCGCAGATTCCCAATGCGATCGGCTTCGATCAGGCGGCTGCGGCGATGTTCCAGGGCTGCACGGCTCACTACCTGATTGAAGATGTTGCGCGGTTGCAGGCGGGCAACAGCTGTTTGATCCACGCGGCGTCCGGCAGCATCGGCCAGTTGCTGGTGCAAATGGCCCGGCGACTCGGTGCCACGGTATTCACCACCGGCAGCAGCACTGAAAAATGTGCGATTGCCCTTCAGCGCGGTGCTGATCACGCCTGGTCATACGACGGGTTTGCCGAGCGAGTCTTGCAGGTAACGCAGGGGCGGGGTGTGGACGTGGTGTTCGATTCGGTGGGCAAGGCCACCTTGCGTGAAAGCTTCAAGGCCTGTCGTACGCGGGGGCTGATCGTCAATTACGGCAACGTCTCCGGTTCGATCACTGACCTCGATCCGATGGAGTTGGGGGAGGCCGGTTCACTGTTCCTGACTCGCCCACGGCTCAACGACCACATGGCTGACGGGCCTACGGTGCAGAGGCGTGCCAATGCGGTGTTCGCGGCGATACTTGAAGGTTCGCTGACGGTGGATATCGAAGGGCATTACGCCCTGGAAGAGGTGCAGCAGGTGCACGCGAGGATTGAGGCACGGCAGCAGATTGGCAAGGCGGTGGTGTGGCTGGACCGTGAACTTCACTAATGGAGAGGGAGCTTGCGTGGCGAGGGAGCTTGCTCCCGCTGGGCTGCGAAGCGGCCCCAACACCTGCCAATGGGGTCTTCCTGGAGAAACGCGGTGAGTTCATTGGGGCTGCTGCGCAGCCCAGCGGGAGCAAGCTCCCTCGCCACAGGGGTCGTGGCGCTTGTGAGGATCAGTTAACAGCAGGCGAAAAAAAGCCGGCTGATCAGGCCGGCTGGGGGTGAACCGCGAACGACAGGGGTTACGCGCGGTTTTCCATCAGGCGGTCAGCGCCACCTTCAGCTACACGGTTTTCTTGAAGACGGTCAGCACCACCTTCAGCTACACGGTTGCCCTGGAGACGTTCAGCGCCCCCTTCAGCAACACGACGTTCCAGCAGGCGATCAGACCCGCCTTCAGCAACGCGGCGTTCCAGCATACGGTCAGACCCACCCTCAGCCACGCGGCTGTCCATCAGGCGATCCGCGCCGCCTTCAGCGAGGGCAGGTTGGGTAAAGGCGCTTACAGCAAGTACCGAGAAAGCGAGGCTAAGCAAGAGTTGGCGTTTCATGAGGGTGTGCTCCGGGAAAGTCGTTGGTTGGTATGGATGCGATGTTACGCGGCAGATTTTTTAAGAGAACTTCATTGGGCTGATGGTGACTATCGACGCCAGCGATGGCCCGTTTTCCCGGGCCATCGCGTCGCTCATCACGGCATTTCTGGCAGTTCCCGAGGGCGCAGGTCGAACACCAGCACCTCGGCGTCCTCCCCATGGCTCAGGTGAATCTCCCGCTCATCGCGCACTCGGGCACCGTCGCCTTCGTGCAAGCGTTGGCCGTTGACTTCAACGCTGCCCCGCGCCACATGGATGTAGGCGTAGCGTTCCGGGGCCAGCGGCAGGCTGGCGGTTTCAAAGCCGTTGAACAGCCCGGCATACACCCGCGCGTCCTGGCGCACGCCGAGGGAGCCGTCGGTGCCTTCCGGCGAGATGATCAACTGCAACCGGCCGCGTTTTTGCGCCTCGGTGAAGTGCTCCTGCTGATAGCGCGGTTCGGCGCCCGCCACATCCGGCACGATCCAGATTTGCAGGAAGTGCACGCCCTGGGTGTGGCTGTGGTTGAACTCGCTGTGGGCCACGCCGCTGCCGGCGCTCATCAGTTGCACGTCGCCGGGGCGAATCACCGAACCGGTGCCCAGGGTGTCCTTGTGTTCCAGGGCGCCTTCGAGCACATAGGAGAAAATCTCCATGTCGCGGTGCGGGTGTTGGCCGAAGCCCTTGCCGGCGGCAACCCGGTCATCGTTGATCACCAGCAGGTCGGAAAAACCCTGTTCTTTGGGATTCCAGTAGTTGGCGAACGAGAAGGTGTGGAACGACTTCAACCAACCGTGATTGGCGGCGCCGCGTTCCGAGGCTTTGCGAAGGGTCAGCATGGGGTGTTCTCCTCAAGGGAAGCCTGGCTGCGAGATGCAGGGCTTCGGTGTGAGGAGAAGATTACTGGTTAACGATAGGTTGATTAAGAAGCTGAAATCGGAATGACTGTCTCTTTTAGATTGACGATCGCCAGCTGTGCCGTCCGCAGATGATGGCGGTAGCGCAGCTGAAGTTTGCGCCAGGCCATCGGGTTCACGCCTTCGCTGCGGCTGAACAGGTGACAGAAGTGCGCCTGGTCGCAGAACCCGCATTCCTGGCTGATCTGCGTCAGGCTCAGGGCGGAGCCGGTGATCAGCACCTTGGCCTGCTTGATGCGTTGCTGGCGAATCCATTCCTGGGGCGATACACCGGTGGTGCGCTTGAAGGCCCTGGAGAAATGGCTGCGGGAAAGCTCACAGGCGCGAGCCAGTTCCGTCACCTCCAGAGGGCCAGCAAGATTGGCGAGGATCAATTGCTTGACCCTCTGTTCCCGCTCTGAACACAGGGTCCCGGTTGCAGCTGCTGGTTGAGCCATGATCGCTATCCGTGGTCGATGGGCGCTTGTTTTCACACACCTTACCGGTGAATGAATCCCCAGTGTAGACCGCTGCAAGCATCTGTTGAACTGAGCACATGCATGCAATTTTTCTGGATCGGGCCGTCGCAAACTAGCGCGAACGTTCAAGCATCCAGGGGAAGGGCACGATGGACTCAACAGCACAAGGCGGGCCGGACGAGGTCGTGACCCTGGTGGTCAAGCACCGCATAAAACCCGGGCTTGAAGCCGACTACGAAGCCTGGCTGCGACGCATCGTGCGTATTGCCGGTGAGCGTCCCGGGCACCTCGGCGTCGATGTGGTGCGCAGTAAACAGGGCGGGTTGGCGCTATTCACCTGCGTGCTGCGTTACCGCTCCACCGAAGACCTGGAGCGCTGGCTCGATTCGCCGCAGCGCCTGGAGCTGATCAACCAAGCCGCACCAATGCTGGCCGACGGCGACCAGACCGAAGTCGGCGCGGTCAACGAGTTCTGGTTCTCGCCCCTGGCCGATGCTGCCGCCAAGCCGCCGCGCTGGAAACAGGCAGTGGTCACGCTGCTGGTGATCCTGCCGCTGACGTTGCTGGTGCCGATCATCTGGGGCCCGGTACTGCGGCTGCACCCGTTCCTGTCCAACTACATCGTCGCCACCTTCCTGGTCACCCTGACCATCGTTGTACTGGTGGTTTACCTGCTGATGCCGGCGGCCACCCGCCTGTTCGCGCCCTGGCTTGAAGCCTCTGTAAAGGAAACCCTATGAACGCCGACCTGATTCTGTTCAATGGCCAGTTCCACACCGTGGACCGTGAAAATCCCCGCGCCACGGCAGTTGCGATCCACCAGGGACGCTTCGTCGCGGTGGGCACCGACGGTGAAGCCATGGCCCTGCGCGGCAGTGGTACCCAGGTCATCGACCTCAAGGGTCGCACCGTCATCCCTGGCCTCAACGACTCGCACCTGCACCTGATCCGTGGCGGCCTGAACTACAACCTCGAACTGCGCTGGGAAGGCGTGCCGTCACTGGCCGATGCCCTGCGCATGCTCAAGGATCAGGCTGACCGCACGCCCACGCCGCAGTGGGTGAGGGTGGTGGGCGGCTGGAACGAATTCCAGTTCGCTGAAAAGCGCATGCCCACCCTCGACGAACTCAACCAGGCCGCCCCCGACACGCCGGTGTTCGTGCTGCACCTGTATGACCGCGCCTTGCTCAACCGTGCCGCCCTGCGGGTGGCCGGCTACACCAAGGACACGCCGAACCCGCCCGGCGGCGAGATCGTGCGCGACCATAACGGCAACCCCACCGGCATGCTGGTGGCGCGGCCCAACGCGATGATTCTCTACGCGACCCTGGCCAAGGGCCCGAAACTGCCCCTGGAATACCAGGTGAATTCCACCCGCCAGTTCATGCGCGAACTCAACCGCCTGGGCCTGACCAGTGCCATCGACGCCGGCGGTGGTTTCCAGAACTATCCCGACGATTACGCCGTGATCGAACAGTTGGCCAAGGACCAGCAACTGACCGTGCGCATCGCGTACAACCTGTTCACCCAGAAGCCCAAGGAAGAACTCAGCGACTTCAAGAACTGGACCGGCAGCGTGACCCTGCATCAGGGCGACGACTACCTGCGCCACAACGGCGCCGGCGAAATGCTGGTGTTCTCGGCGGCCGACTTCGAAGACTTCCTCGAGCCACGCCCGGACCTGCCGCTGACCATGGAGCAGGAACTGGAACCGGTGGTGCGCCACCTGGTGGAACAGCGCTGGCCGTTCCGCCTGCACGCTACCTACAACGAGTCGATCTCGCGGATGCTCGACGTGTTCGAGAAGGTCAACCGCGACATCCCGTTCAACGGCTTGCCATGGTTCTTCGACCACGCCGAAACCATCACCCCGCAGAACATCGAGCGCGTGCGGGCGCTGGGCGGCGGCATCGCGATCCAGGACCGCATGGCGTTCCAGGGTGAGTACTTTGTGGAGCGCTACGGCGCCAAGGCCGCCGAGGCCACGCCGCCGATCAAACGCATGCTCGCCGAAGGCGTGCCGGTGGGCGCTGGCACCGACGCCACCCGGGTGTCGAGCTACAACCCCTGGACCTCGCTGTACTGGATGGTCAGCGGCCGCACCGTCGGCGGGCTGGAACTGCACGCCGAGGGGCTGCCCCGGCTGACGGCCCTGGAACTGTTCACCCACGGCAGCGCCTGGTTCTCCTCCGAGCAGGGCAAGAAGGGCCAGATCAAGGTCGGCCAACTGGCGGACGTGGCGGCACTGTCGGCGGACTTCTTCAGTGTCGATGAGGAGGCCATCAAGTGGATCGAATCGGTACTCACCGTGGTCGGCGGCAAGGTGGTCTACGGCGCCGGCGACTTTGAAGATTTCGCACCACCCAGCGTGCCGGTGCTGCCGGACTGGTCGCCGGTGGTCAAGGTACCGGGCCACTGGCGCCCGGCCTCAGCGCTGCAAGCCCAGGTGCACCAGTGCAGCGGCCCCTGTGGCGTGCATGCCCATAGCCATGAACGGGCGCGTCTCTCGAACGTGCCGGTCAGCGACTTCCAGGGTTTCTGGGGCGCGTTTGGCTGCTCTTGTTTTGCCTTCTGAATCTAACCCCAAAGGAGTATTCCCATGACTTACAAACGCCTGAACAAAGATGACGCCGTGGTCTTGCTGGTGGATCACCAGACCGGCCTGATTTCCCTGGTGCAGGACTTCTCGCCCAACGAATTCAAGAACAACGTGCTGGCCCTGGCGGACCTGGCCAAGTTCTTCAAGCTGCCGACTATCCTCACCACCAGTTTCGAAAGCGGCCCCAACGGCCCGATGGTGCCGGAGCTGAAAGAACTGTTCCCGGACGCGCCGTACATCCCGCGCCCTGGCCAGATCAACGCATGGGACAACGAAGATTTCGTCAAGGCAGTGAAAGCCACCGGGCGCAAGCAACTGATCATTGCCGGTGTGGTGACCGACGTGTGCGTGACCTTCCCGACGCTGTCGGCCCTGGCTGAAGGGTTTGAAGTGTTTGTGGTGACCGATGCGTCGGGCACCTTCAATGAGACCGTGCAACAGGCGGCGTGGGCACGCATGACGGCGGCCGGTGCACAGCTGGTGAACTGGTTCTCGGTGGCCTGCGAGCTGCAGGTGGACTGGCGCAACGACATGGAAGGCCTGGCGAATCTGCTGTCGCCGCGCATTCCCAATTATCGCAATTTGATGAACAGCTACTCGGCGCTGACGGCCAAATAAACCGCTCTCTGATATGCAGGTAATCCAATGTGGGAGCGGGCTTGCTCGCGAAGGCGGTGTGCCAGTCAATACATGTACCGACTGACCCACCGCCTTCGCGAGCAAGCCCGCTCCCACATTTTGATTTGTGGTGTGGCGACTGACCGGCTATAAAACAGCCCAGCG
Organism: Pseudomonas sp. Ag1; assembly: GCF_000278565.1. NCBI lineage: Bacteria > Pseudomonadati > Pseudomonadota > Gammaproteobacteria > Pseudomonadales > Pseudomonadaceae > Pseudomonas > Pseudomonas sp. Ag1. The sequence goes on along the minus strand of NZ_AKVH01000096.1, from coordinate 18,338 downwards.
TCCACCGAGAAGCGACAATGAACCCCTTCGAAGACATGCGCCTTTTTTGCCAGGTCATGGAATCCGGCAGTTTCACCGCTGCCGCCGAGCATCTTGGCCTGTCCAAGCAGTTTGTCAGCCGCCGCCTGATCCAGCTGGAAGAGCGCCTCGACGTACGCCTGCTCAACCGCTCCACCCGCCGCCTGGACGTCACGCCGCTGGGCCAGAGTTACTACGAATCCGCCCTGCGCCTGCTCAGTGAAGTCGAGCAAGTGGAGCAGGGCATCGCCGGGCAAAACACCGAGCCCCGAGGCACCATTCGCCTGAGCGCGCCGTTGTCGTTTGCCATGGCGCACCTGGGTTGCCTGTTGCCGCTGTTCCTGCAACGCCACCCTCACGTCACCGTGGAAGTGGACCTCAGTGACCGCCCGGTAGACCTCATCAGCGAGGGCTACGACCTGGTGCTGCGCATCGGCACCCTTGAGGATTCGACCCTGATCGCCCGACGCATCGCCAGTGTGCAGCGCGTCTACTGCGCCAGTCCCGACTACCTGGCCCGCCACGGCACGCCGCAGAGTCCCGATGACCTGGCCGATCACGCATGCCTGCCTTACGGCCATGGTCGCCAGGTGCAATGGCACTTCAAGGTCGATGGCAACCCCCACACCCGCAACGTCAGCGGGCGCATGCGGGTCAACAACGGTGAGCTGCTGCGGGATGCCGCCGTGGCCGGGTTGGGCATCACCTATCTACCCCATTTTATCGTTGCCCAAGCCTTGCAGGACGGCCGCCTGGTGACGCTGCTGGAAGACTGCGCGCCCGAACCCCTGACCCTTTCCGCCGTTTACCCCCAGCACCGCCAGAGCTCGCGCCCGGTGCAGGCGTTGATCGAGTTCCTGCGTGAACGCCTGGCCGGCGGTTGTTGAATCAGAACGCGTACTGCACCCGGCTGTAGTAATACCCGCCGGTAAACCCGAACGGCGAATAGCTGCCCCAGTTATCGCCGAACGACGAGTTCTTCACGCCGATGTGATCCGGGTATTTGTCGAACAGGTTGTGCGCACCTACGGCCACCGTCAGCTGTTTGCTGATCGCGTAGGCCACGTCGAGGTCAGTGATCCACTTGGCCGAATACGTGCGGTCCAGGCTCGCGTCGCTGGAGCTGTTGACCTCGGTGTAGGTGCCGTAGCGAGTCAGGCGCAGGTTGACGTCGAAGTCGTGGATCGCCCAGTCGGCGGAGAAGATCATCTTGCTGCTGGGTGAAGTCTTGGTGATCAGTGCCCGTGACTGGCGACCCATCAACTGGAAGTTGCCCAGGGCGGCTAGCTGCGCCGGGGTGTCGTTGACGCTGAGGATCTGCGTGTGGTTGTAGTTCAGCGCCGCCGTCCATTTCACCGAGCCGTAGCGGTCGAGGTTCTGCCGGTAGTTGCCCACCACGTCCACCCCGGAGGTGCGGGTGTTGGCGCCGTTGGTGAAGTACTGTGCGCCCGCCGTGGCCGGTACGCCGATGCTGTCCAGCAGGGAGGCAATGCCCGGGCCCTGGAAGCGTTCGCTGAGCACCAGGCGGTCCCGCAGGTTGATCACGTAGCCGTCCACCGTGAGGCTCAAGTCATCGCTTGGGGTCACGGCGAAACCGAGGCTGAAGTTGGTCGAGCGCTCCGGCTTCAGTGACTTGGCACCCAATGCCTGAGCGCCGGCGGAATCCACCGGCAGGATCACGTAGTTATACGACTGGTACACGCCATTGATGGTGTCGAACCCGGTGGAGCGTGCGGTAAAGATCTCGTTGGCCAGGGACGGTGCGCGAAAGCCGTTGCTCACGGTGCCGCGCAGGGCGAACACCGGGTTGAACGCATACCGCGTGCTGAGCTTGCCGCTGCGGGTACCGCCGACGCCTTCGTTGTAATGTTCGTAGCGTCCGGCCACGCCGATGTACCACTGCTCGGTGGGGTAGAACCCGAGGTCGACATAGCTGGCGACGCTGTTGCGGCTGACCTTCTGCGCGTCTTCCGGACGGATGCCGTTGGTGACCTGAGCCCCCGGATCGGGACGCTGCCCGGCACGCGGATGGCCTGCCGGGAACACGTAGCCGCCATCGATATAGGAAGCCTCGGAGCCGGCGCGGGTCTCGTAGCTTTCGCGCCGGTGCTCCAGGCCGAACGCCACGTCCAGCGGCTTGGCCAGGCCGATCTCGTAGGTGTTTTTCAGGTCGAGGTTGGTGGTGAGCTGGTCGGCGATGTAGATCCCGGAGGTGAACTTGTTCGGTGTGCTTTCGCCCAGGGACGGGTTCTGGTTGTCGTAGGTGCGCTGCTTGGCGTAGTTGCGCCCGTAGGTGCTGCTCAGGTCCCAACCCCAACCGCCGCCAAGGTCGTTGCCCTTGGCGCCGAAAGCCGATTGGAAGTCCGTCTCGTTGACCAACCAGTACGGGCTGTAGCCATCGGGGTATCCATTGGGCCCGGTGGTGATGGTGTTGCGGCCGTTGGGCAGACGGAAGTTCTGGCCGTCGTTGTTCTCTCGGGTGGCCAGGGTGGAAAACGAGTACAGCGTCAGGTTGTCGTTCAGCGGCAGGTCGAGGTTGTACGCCACATCGCCCAACTGGCTGCGGGGCGAGCCGTAGCCTTTGTAGGTGTGGTGGCTGGAGGTGGCTTCGCGCGGGTCGGGGGAACCGTCCGCCAGCGGGTAGTAATGGCTGCTGTAGCCGTTGCTGCCGGCCTTGTTGTCGCGCTCCTGGTAGCGGGTGTCGAGGGACACGTTGAGCACCCCGGCTTCACCCACCTGGAAGCCATAGTTCAGCGCCTCCTGGCCGGTGCCGCGCTTGCCGTCGTAGTTCTGGCCCAGGGTGGTGTCGGAACTGCCGCCGGTGGTCTGCTTGAGGATGATGTTGATCACCCCGGAAATCGCATCCGAGCCGTATTGCGCCGCTGCACCGTCGCGCAGCACCTCCACATGGTCGATGGCAGCCACCGGGATCAGGTCGAGGTCGCTGGGGGCCGCGCCGCTGTTGATGCCGTTGATGTTCAGGGTGGCGCTGGTATGGCGGCGTTTGCCGTTGACCAGCACCAGTACGTGAGAGGCGGTGAGGCCGCGCAAGGTGGCCGAACGCACCACGCCGCTGGCATCCCAGCCGGCGCGGTCGGGCAGGTTGAACGAGGGGATGAGCTTGCCCAATGCCTCCAGCAAACTCGGCTTGCCCACGGCCCGCAGCTGTTCGCCGCTGATCACATCAATCGGCGTGGGGCTGGTGGTGACGGTGCGTTGTTCGGCGCCACGGTTGCCGGTGACCACCACGGTGTCGAGGGTGGGGGAGCGGTCTTCGGCAGATTCGACGCCGAAGGACGCCAGGCCGCACGCCAGCGAGAGCGGCAGGAGTTTCAGATGATTGTACCGGTGTAGCCTTTTACGGTGAGCGAGCTTGCTGTGGCGAGTGGGCTTGCTGTGGCCAGGGAGCTTGCTGTGACGAGGGAGCTTGCTGTGGCGAGGGAGCTTGCTCCCGCTGGGCTGCGTAGCAGCCCCAATACGGTCTTCCGAGGAAATTGCGGAGTCAGGCTTCAGGGCCGCTGCGCGCCCCAGCGGGAGCAAGCTCCCTCGCCACAAAGGTGCCGTCAGCCAGTTGAATTTTCGCATGAGAGTGGAGCTCCTTGGTCTCGAGTGATGTCCCTGTCAGCGTTTGCGCGCGGCAACCGCTTCGATTTCTACCAGCCCGCCGGGCAATGGCAACGCGACGACTTGCACCGCGGTGCGCGCCGGTTTTTTCGGCTGCTCGGCACTGCCGAAAAACGGCGTGTAGCCTTCCTGCAACCCGGCAAAGTCGAGCTTGCCGCCCTTGGCTGGATCGCCCACCAGGAATATCCGCAGCTGCACCACATCTCCCAAATCCAGGCCCTGGCCTTGCAGCACACCCTTGAGCTTGTTGAGGATCGACGTGGTCTGGATGGCCGTGTCGCCATAGGCGGCAAACGAGTCTTTCGGCGCCTTGGGGTCATGCAGGTCGGCCAGCAACCCACTCACAAACAGCAGCTCGGTCTGCGGCGGCACCGACACCGCCAATGAGATCGGGAAATTCGAGTTCGGCAGCGGCACGCGCTTGATCTCATCGGCGTGGGCGGCAAGGGTGGTGGCGGTCATCAGCAGTCCTGCAAAAAGCGTCTTCATCGGTTCATTCCTTGAGAGAGAAAAGTCAGGCGGCGACGCCCGGTTGCTGGCGTTCGGCATGCCGGCCGATCAGCGAGACGATGCGCCGCGCCGAATCGGCGGCGCTGTTCTGCCAGATGCCGACGCCGCCGTGGGCGAGGGCGTCGCTGGCCAGGTACGTGCGGCCCTGGGGCTCGTTGAGCAGGCGGTAGGCGCTTTCGCCGACCTCGTCGTTGACGATCCACGGGCCCTTGCTGTAGCTGACTTTCGACCAGTTGATCGCCACCGGTTTTTGCAGCTTGGCGCTGTGGCCGGGGTGCAACAGCTCCACCGCCTGGCGTGACGAGGCGAACTGTTCGGCCAGGGATTTCTGGCTGAAGGCCTGGGCCGATTCACTGGTGTTGTAGGCCGCCACCAGAATCCCCTGGGCGCTGTTGAGGCGGTCGCTGGGGTACCACAGGCCTTTGACTTCATGGTCGAGGTACGACAGGCCGCCGTAGATGTTGAAGTCGGTTTCCCAGAAGCGCGGCGCCTGCCAGGCCACCTTGTTGGCCTGGTCGCTTTGCGCGGTCTGGATCGCCTGCTTGAAGGGTGCCGTGAAGTTGGTTGGCAGCTTGGCCAGCAGCGGCAAGGGCACGGTGACAATCGCGTAGTCGGCACTCAGCACCTGGGTCTTGCCGCTGATGCGGTCGCGGTAGGTGATTCGGCTGCCTTGCTCCGAGGTCTGGATATCGCTGACTTCGGCGTTGAAGCGCACCGCATCTTTCAGATGTTCGTAGAAGGCATACGGAATGCGGTCCATGCCGCCCACCGGCTGGAACATGGTGGAGGAAAACTCCGGGATTTCATCGAACACCAGTGCGCCCCACAGCTTGGGATTGAGCAGGGTCTGCAGCTCCAGCGGCGCGCGGGTCACGCCGGTCTGGTCGCCGGCGCCGGGCACGCGGGTGTAGCCGGAGCGCACCGAACCCTTGTATTGCAGGTCGCCGTTGAGGTCGCCGTACACCTTGAGGAAACTCAGCAGCGCCTTGCGGTCATCCACGCTCAGGTCCTGGTCCAACGCCTTGCGGCTGACTGTGCGGGCCAGCAGTTCCGAGAGCTGGCCACGGGTGTCATTGACCGCCTGGCGCAACTGGAACGCCGGCTGTTGCGTATCCGGCCGGGCCAGGGCGTTGCGGCTGCTGTTGACCAGTACTTGCAGCTCCACACCCAGCTCGCGGCAGTAGCCGAGGATCGTCTGGTGGTGGCTGGGAATACGCGCGGGGCCGGCGTTGAAAAACTGCCCGTCATCAAAGTCGACGGTCTGGCTGACGCCGTCGTCGAAATCGACCTTGGTGCCTCGGCGCAGGGTCCAGTTGCGTCCACCCACCCGGTCGCGGGCTTCCAGGATCGTCACGTTGAACCCGGCCTTGCGCAGCTCATAGGCGCTGACCAGCCCGGAGATCCCGGCGCCGACCACCACCACCTGCTTGCCTTTGCCGGTGCTGCCCAATTGCAGCGGGGTAAAGCTCGATGCCACCGCCTGAGGCGTCAGCCCCAGCGCGCCCAATGCGCTGACAGCGGCGGAATAACCGCCCACGGCGGCAATACGGGAAATCAGTTCCCTGCGGGTAAAAGCCATGATTCGCTCCTTGAGATAGCGGTTTGTCAGAGGTCGTAGCGCACGGTCAGCAACAGGGTTCGCGGGTCGTTGACCGAGTAGTAGCGGGCGCCGCTGGAGGGCACGTAGCCCACCGACTGCGGGTAGGCGCGGTCCAGCAGGTTTTTCACCGCCAGGGTGGTGGTCCAGTGGCCGTCGCCGCTGATGTAGCGGGTGTTGGCGTTCCAGAAGGTCTGTTGCGGGATTTCCTGGATGTCGTCGTTCAATGCGTTGGCGTAGGACTTGGTCTGGAACTGCGCATCGGTGCCTGCCAGCCAGGTGCCCGGCAGCCCGGCCGGGATGGTGTAGTTCAGGCCAACGCTCGCGTTCCAGCGTGGCGAGAACACCAGTTGCTTGCCGTTGGCATCCACCCCGGCACCGCTGGCGTTCTGGAAGTCGTCGTACTTGCTTTGCAGGTAGCCGACGTTGGCGGTCAGTTGCAGGTCGCGGCTCAGGGCGGTGAGGGTTTCCAGCTCCACGCCGTAGGTGTGGGCACGGCCGACGTTGGTGCGCAGGCTCACCCCCAGCGCCGGGTCATAGGCGTTGGTTTGCAGGTCTTTGTAGTCGTTGTAGAACAGCGCGACGTTGGCCCGCAGGCGCTGGTCGAAGAAGTCGCCCTTGACCCCGGTTTCCCAGGTGGTCACGTCTTCCGGGGAGAACGCCTGTTCGGCGGCGGCCTGGGTGGGGGCGCGGTTGTCGTAGCCACCGGCCTTGAAGCCCTTGGCGACGTAGGCGTATTGGTTCAGGTGCGGGGTCCAGGCGTATTCGAAGCCGATCTTCGGGCTGGTGGACTGCCAGGATTTGCTCGACTCGGCGGTGAAGTTGGTGCCGGTGATTTGCCGGTCGGTGTTGATCGCGTAGTTGGTGAAGTCGAAATTCTTGTGCTCGCGAGTAAAGCGCAGGCCGGCGATCAGCGACAGTTGTTGCGTCAGCTTGTAGGTGCCCTGGCCATACAGCGCATAGCTTTCGGTGTTGGTGGTGCTGTATTGGCCCTGGCCGATCACCCGATTGCGGGCGATGGAATAGGTAAGGTTGTCGCGGTCGGCGTCGAACTTCTCGCGGTACAGGTACACCCCGGTGCTGAAGCTGAAATCGTCGTAGTCGCCGTTGAGCTGGAACTCCTGGGTCGCATAGTTCTGCTTGTAGAGAATCAGGTTGTTCTGGATCAGCGCGGCTTGCCCTGAGTTGTCGTAGTCCACCGGTTGGTGGAACGCCGAGTAGGCGGTCACCGATTTGAAGTTCAGGTTGTCATTGATCGCGTAAATCGCCCGCAGTACCGAGCTGCCCTGGTCCAGGCGGTTTTTCGGGTCGAGGCTGCTGTAGCTCTTGAATTTGTCGAAATGCCCGTTGGCGTCGAAAGGCGTGTAGCTGGTGGTGTCGCCCCGGTCGAAGGTACCGGCCAGGGTCAGTTGCACATCCCACGGCGAATCCACCGGCTTGTAGCGCAGCTTGCCGCGGTAGGACTGGATGTCGACGTTGTTTACATCCTTGCCCCGGGTGGGGTCGGAGACGGTGCCGTCGCGGCTCAGGCGGATCGCCGAGAAACTGCCGAACAGCGCGTTGTCCACCAGCGGGCCGCTGATCAGCAGGCGTGCGTTCTGCGCGTCGTAGTTGCCGGCGCCCAGCTCTACAAAACCACGGGTTTCCTGGGTCGGATCGCGGGTGATCACGCGGATCGCGCCGGCGCTGCTGTTGCGTCCGTACAGGGTGCCCTGGGGCCCGCGCAGCACTTCGACACGCTCCACATCGTTGAAGTCGAGCATCGACGAAATCGCACGCGGGATGTACAGGTCATCGGCATACACGGCGACGGCGGCTTCCTGGATCGGGTCGGTTTCACCGATACCGCGAATGCCGTAGGTCTGCGCGCTGTAGGAGATCGACTGGCGGCTGAGTGTCAGGTTCGGCACCTGGCCCGAGAGGTCGCGCACGCTGTTGATCTGCTTGTCTTCCAGGGCCTTTTCATCAAACGCGGAAATCGCCAGCGGGGTTTTTTGCAGGTCTTCGCTGCGGTGCTCGGCGGTGACATTGACCACCGGCAGGGCGGTGTCGTCGGCGTGAACGGAAAGCCCGAACAGGGCGAGGGAGATGGCCAGTGCCAGGCGATTGGGTACGGCGGTAGGACTCATGATGGACCCCTGAGGTGGTTGACGGTTTAGGCAAAATTGGGCCTCCACCTGGTCAGGGGTCGGTACTGGATGTAACAGTATTTGTATAAATGCCGGGCGTAAAAGTCCGATTAGTTATAAGTTAATTATAAAAAATAGGTATGTATTGGTTTGAATGTGATGCGTAAGGCTGATGATATTTTTCAGCCGACAAAAAACAAATGTGGGAGCGGGCTTGCTCGCGAATGCGGTCGCTCAGTCAACATTGATAGTGACTGAAACACCGCATTCGCGAGCAAGCCCGCTCCCACATTTTGATCTCTGTTGGGTTTAGTAACCGCGTTGGGTATCAGCGAGGTTTTCCAGCGGCCGATCGCTCAGATACCTTTCCAGATTGCCCAGGAAACTGTCCGCAATATCATGCCGGCTATTGGTCGAAATCGCCGACGTATGCGGCGACACCCTGACCCTCGGATGCCCATACAACGCATGCCCGTCCGGCAATGGCTCGGGCTCGGTCACATCCAGCGAAGCCAGCCCGATATGGCCGCTGTCCAGCGCCTCCAGCAGCGCCTCATGATCCACCAATCCTCCCCGGGCAATATTGATCAGGTGCAACCCTGGCTTGGCATTCGCCAGCGCCTCCCGATCGACGATATGCCGTGTGGCCTCGGTCAGTGGCGCTGCCAGTACCAGGTGATCGGAACGAGCAAACAGGTCATGGATATCCCGCGCCGCTTCCACACCCTCCACGTCAAACGGCGTGTCAGTTTGGCGTAATGCCACCACCTTGATCCCCAACCCATGAGCCTTCTGCGCCAGGCTGCGGCCAATCGCGCCAAACCCGAGAATCCCCAGGGTGGTGCCCTTGAGCGGGCGCAACGGGGTGAACTGCCATTGGGCATCCTTTACCCAGATATCCGGCAAATGCTTGGCCGCCGCGAAGATTGCCGCGAGGGCGAACTCGGCGAGGTTTTCGGCGGCGCTGCCCCGTGAGGTGCTCACCGGCGGCCCGTTGAACAGCCACCTGGGATAGAAGTCGATGCCCGACGACACCACCTGGATCCACTGCACGCCGTACGGCCAACCCGGTGGCGGTGTGTCCGGCGCGGTGTAGCCGCGCACATTGATCGGCCGGGCCAGCAGGATATTGGCCTGGGCCGGCAAGTCGCTGGGCACACCGGCCGGCACACTGATCACCTCGGCACCGGGGTGGGTGAGGGCCAGCCGCTGGCGGATGACTTGATTGAAATCTTCGTCCAGCTGGCTGGCGATAATCACCTGGCTCATGGGCGTTCCTTGTGTCGTTGAGCGAAGACGGCCTTGCCGACGCCTTGCAGCACCGCGTCGTTCTGCGGGGTATGCACGCGGCTGCACAGCACGTCGCGGTAATGCCGCTGCAGTGGGCTGTGTCGGGACAGGCCGGGATTGCCGGACGCCTCGATGGCCAACTCGACGGCACGGATCGCGTTGCCGGTCACCAGGTATTTGATCTGTGCGGCGTGGGCTGCCGGGGTGTGCCCGTCGGCGGCGGCGTCCAGCAGGCTGCGGTTGGCAAACAGCAGAGTGTCGATATGCCCGACGGTCTCCTGAAAGCGCGGCAAGGTCGACAGCGCGGCGCCGAGGTTGGACGGCTTGCGTTGTTCCAGCCAGTCCACCAGCCAGTCGCGCGCGGCCTGGGCCACGGCGTCGTACACCGATGAGAGCAGTACCGACATCCACAGGAACCCGTCACCGTCCAGTTCCGCCTGCGGTGCGCTCCAGGGGCTGACGCTGACCGCGTGGTCCAGCGGCACCAGCACGTTGTCGAACACCACTTCATGGCTGCAGGTGGCGCGCATGCCGAGGTGGTCCCAGGTGTCGATGATGCTGATGCCGGGGCTGTCCCTGGGCACCAGCCAGGCGCCTACCAACGGGTCTTCATCGCTGCTGCGGGCCCACACGCTGAACCAGCTCAGGCCATGGCTGCCGGTGGAGTAGATCTTGCGCCCGCTGATGCGCCAGCCGGCGGCGGTACGCCGGGCGATGGTCGCGGGCAGGCCGCCACGGGCCGGGGTGCCGAGGTCGGGTTCGACGCGCAGGGCATTGATCAACGCCCCATTGCGCGCAGCGTCTTCGGCGACCTGGGTGCGCAGGGCGGGCGGCCAGGTTTTGCTGTCTTGCAGGCGCGTGTGTTGCAGGTACTGCATCACCAGGATCAACGCGGTGGACGGCTCGCCCTTGGCAATCGCGCTGATGGCCTTGCGCGCCTGGCTCAGGTTGGCACCGCCACCGCCGAGGGCCTTGGGCACGGTCAGGGCGACAAGGCCGTGTTCGTGCAGCAGCTTGAAGTTGTCGTGGGGGAAGGTGCCGCATTCATCAACGATGTGTGCAGTGGCGGCGAGCTGGGCGCTGAGGCGTTCCAGCAAGGCTTCGAAATTGGCCACTTCCACGGAGCGCAGTGACGGTTGAGAAGAAAGGCTCATGATGGGTGTACTCGTTCAAAATGTGGGAGCGGGCTTGCTCGCGAAAGCGGTGTGTCAGGTTGCACATCCGTTGGCTGATCCACCGCTTTCGCGAGCAAGCCCGCTCCCACATGGGTTATTCGGCGTTTTCGAAGGCGGGTTATATCGGCAGCAACTTGAACTGCCGGTCCCACAACGGGCTGACATCCAGCCGCTCGTTCAATACCCCGGCATTGAAGAACAGGTCCGCCACTTCCTGCTGCGAAGCGATGGCCTGGTCGTTCACCTCGATCACGCTGTAGGGCTGGCTGCGGTTGTTGTACACGTCGAGGAACACGGCCTTGTCCACACCGAGCAACTTCGCCGATTTTTCAGCCCACGGCTCAGGGTTGTTGTTCATCCATTCCAGCGTGCGCGCCTGGCGCTGCAAGTAATCCTGGATCGCCTGTTTGCGCAGCGGGTCTTCCAGGGCAGCGGGGCGGGCGCCGATCAGGTAGTTGCCGGAGAGGTAGCCGAGGGCGGTTTTCAATACCCGGGCGCCGCTGCGGAATTTCGCCAGCTGGATAAACACCCCATAGATCACCCAGGCGTCCAGTTGGCCACTCTGGAACGCGCTGAAACCGTCCTGTGGCGTGAGTGCCACGGGGGTGATGTCGTTGAAGGTCAGCCCTTGCTCCTTCAAGGCCTTGATCAAGAAGTAGTGCGAGGTGGTGGAGCGCACATAGCCCACACGCTTGCCTTTCAACTGGGCGATGGATTCAATTTTCGACTCCTTGGGAATCAGGATCACCTGGTTATTCACGTCACCTTGCAGCACCGCAATCAGCTTCGGCTCGCGGTGGCTCTGGATCGAGAAGATCGGCGGGATCTCGCTCATGCCGCCAATGTCCAGGCTGCCGGAGGCCAGCGCTTCGACGATCAGGTTGCCGCCGGCGAACTCGGCGTAGTCGACTTTATAGGGCGTGTTGGAAGTGCCGGCGTCGTCGGTGAAATACGAGTCCTGGCCACGGTAGGTGGCGACGGCCAGGGTCAGGTCCGAGAGCTTCGCAGGTGCAGCGAAAGCCCGGGGCACCAGCGAGGCGAGGCCCAGGGCGCCAAGGGCAATCGAACTGGCACCCAGGAAGCCGCGACGATTGAACTGTCCGTGTTTGATCGTGTTCGTCATGGTTGTGCCCTGGTCAGATGGCGATCTGCGTTGGTTGAGTTTCGAACGGGGTGCTGTAGCGGTTCGCCGGCACGTCCAGGCCAAGGTTTTCCCGCAGGGTGGCGCCGCTGTATTCGCTGCGCAACAGCCCGCGTTGTTGCAGCACCGGCACTACCAGCTCGGTGAAGTACTGCAAGCCGTCCGGCAGCAGTGAATTGATGATGAAGCCGTCGGCCGCGCCGGCTTCGAACCAGGTCTGGATCGCGTCGGCGACCTGCTCCGGGGTGCCGACAAAATCGCGCTTGGGCCGGGAGAACCGCAGGGCCACTTCCCGCAGGGTCAGGCGTTCATCGCGGGCCAGTTGCTTGATGCGGTCGGAGCCGCCTTTCTGGCTGTTGGAGCCCAGGTCGCCGAGTTCCGGGAAGGGTTCGTCCAGCGGGTACTTGCTGAAATCGTGGTCGTTGAACGGGCGGCCCAGGGCGACGATTGCGTCCTCGACGGTCACCAGCTCCACAGCTTGCTGATAGCGGCTTTCCACCTCGGCTTCGTCGCGGCCAACAATCGGCCGGATGCCCGGCAGGATCGACAACTGATCAGCATCACGGCCAAAACTGCGGGCGCGTTTCTTCAAGTCCTGGGCGTAGGCTTTGGCTTCGTCGAAGGTCTCGGCATGGACAAAAATCGCGTCGCTGTTTTCGGCGGCAAAATTGCGCCCGTCCTCGGAAGTGCCCGCCTGGAAAATCACCGGCTGGCCCTGGCGCGAGCGGGCGATATTCAGCGGGCCCTTGACCGAGAAAAACTCGCCTTTGTGTTCCAGTGCATGCAGCTTGCCAGGGGTGAAAAATTCGCCGCTTTGCTTGTTGTAGGCGAAGGCATCGTCTTCCCAGGAATCCCACAGGCCCTTGACCACATTTACGTGCTCCCTGGCGATGCGGTAGCGCACGGCGTGGGGCGGGTGCTCGGCCTTGCCGAAGTTGTCGGCGGTGCCGCTGAGCCACGAAGTCACCACGTTCCAGCCGGCGCGGCCGCCGCTGATGTGGTCCAGGGAGGCGAACTGGCGCGCCACCTGGAACGGTTCGGTGTAGCTCACGGTGACGGTCGCCACCAGGCCGATGTTCGAGGTCAGGGCCGCCAGGGCCGAAAGAATGGTCAGCGGCTCAAAACGGTTGAGGTAGTGCGGGCTGGATTTTTCATGGATATGCAGGCTGTCGGCGATGAACACGAAGTCGAACTTCGCGCCTTCGGCCAGTTGCGTCTGATGCTTGTAGAACCCGAAGTTGACGCTGGCATTGGGCTGCGCCTGCGGGTGGCGCCATTCGCCCCAGCCGTGACCGACGCCGTGCACCATGGCACCGAGTTTCAGTTGGCGTTTGCTCATGTTCTCTCTCCTTTTAGCGGGAAGCCTGGGTAAGCGGGGCACGTTTGGCGTTGAAGCTTTTGTCGAAGCCTTGGGAGACGTCGATGTGTTTGGTCAGCAGGCCTTCGTCCTGATAGATGTCGGCGGTGGTTTGCAGGCCGCTGATCACCGAGTCGTCAATCGCCACCGGTTGCATATGGGTGGCGTTGGCCACGGCTACGTGCACCTCCAGCGGCAAGCCGGTGATTTTGGCCATGGCGGCGGCGAACGCCTGCGGGTGATCGTTGCTCCAGCGGTAGGCGCGGTCGACCCGGGCCACGAAGTCGTCCAGCTGCACGCGCTTGTCGGCAATCGCCTTGCTGGTGGCGGCGAGGTACAGGTGATTGCTCAGCAGGTTGTTGCCGCTGGCAAGGACCCTTGCCTGGCTCTGGCTGGTGACCACGGTGGTGTAGGGGTCCCAGGTCGACCAGGCATCGGCGGTGCCGTTATCCAGCACCAGCCGTGACTCGCTGGGCAGCAGGAAGATGAACTGCACGTCGTGGGTGGAAAGGCCGGCGCTGCGCAGCGCCTTGATCGCCAGGAAGTGCCCGATGGAGCCGCGGGTGGTGACGATGCGCTTGCCCTTGAGGTCGGCAAGATCGTGGATCGGGGAATCTTTCGGAACAATCAGCGCGGTGGTGTTGCGGCCTTCGGCGTGGATGATGCTCACCACCTTCAGCGGTGCTCCGGCACCGAGGGCGAACACGTAGGGCGCGTCCCCCAGCGCGCCGATGTCCACGGCCCCGGCGTTGAGGGCTTCGCCCAGCGGTGCGGCGGCGGGGAACTCGGACCACTGGATTTCGTAGGGCACATCCCGGGTTTCGCCGGCGACTTCCAGCAGCGCCTTGATGGTGGATTTCTGGTTGGCCACTCGCAGGGGCTGCAGGTCGGCGGCCTGGCAAGTCGCACCCAGGGTGAGGGCGGCCAGTAAAAGGGCAAGGGTAAAGCGCATCAGGCGGGCTCCAGGCTAGGTCTTGCGTTCAGTCGCCTCCGCCTGGAGAAGGGGTCGGCTGGTAGTGGGAAGAGGAGCGAGCGGGCTCGCTCCTGGGGGTGTTCAGATCACATAAAACCCGTGGGTGCCGTCGCGGGCCAGCTGGTCCACCAGGCCGAACTCCCAGTCGAGGTAGGCCTGCATGGCTTCCTTCGGATTGTCGGTGCCTTCGTACGGACGGCGGTAGCGGTCGATGCGCGGTGAAGCGAGGCGGGTCTCGCCTTCCTCCAGCGGCAGTTGCGCGGCGATCCAGCTGGCAGTGCCGTCCTGCAGCAGGAACACGGGCTTGCCGGTCAGCGCTTCGACTTGCGCCACCGCGAGGCGCGCCAGCTGGCTGCTGCCACAGGTCAACACGTAGCGTTCGGCAGCAGGCACCTTGCGCAAGGCTTCGGGCAACTGCCCGCGCAACGCCCACCATGCACCGGGAATGTGGCGCTTGACGTAGTTGGCGCTGGCGGTGAAATCCAGTACTGCGGTGTCGCCATGAGCCTGCCATTCGGCGAGGGTGTGCGGGCTGATGAGTTCGGCCTGTTGCGGCGCCGGGACGGGGGCAACCCAGGCCCCCGGTTCGCTGAAGTGCGCAGGTTGCAGGTCATCCAGCACATGCACTTCCCAACCCAGTTGTGCGAGCCAGGACGCAGACATATCGGCCCGCACGCCGTCGTCATCCACCAGTACCAGCCGGGCGCCGCGTACGCTGGCGACGTGATCGGTTTCCTGCACCAGTTGGCCGCCCGGTGTGGAGCGCGAGCCGGGCAGGTGGCCGGCTTCGAATTCTTCCGGGGTGCGTACGTCGAACAGGTAAGTGGTGCGCGCCGCTTCCTGCTGCCAGCGTTGCAGGTCGGCGAGGGTGGCGCGGCCTACGCGGGCCTTGTCGGCGACTTGGCGGGCGTCCCTGGCGGCGATCTGGCGGTGTTCTTCCGAGGTCGGCGCGAAGCGTCGAGCCTGGCCGTGTTGCAGCTTCTGCCCGGCCAGGGTCCAGCCGATGGTGCCGTTGCGCAGGGCAGACACCGGGTTGGCGATGCCGGCATTGATCAGCGACTGGGTGCCGATGATGCTGCGGGTACGCCCGGCGCAGTTGACGATAATGCGGGTGGCCGGGTCCGGTGCCAGCTCACGGGCGCGCAGCACCAGTTCGGCGCCGGGCACGCTGATGCCGGTGGGAATGCTCATGGTCTGGTATTCATCGAAGCGGCGGGCGTCGAGCACCACCACGTCGGCGTTGCTGTCGAGCAACGCCTGCACTTCTTCAGCCGCGAGCGACGGTGTGTGGCGCTGGCTTTCCACCAGCTCGCCAAAGGATTTGCTTGGCACGTTGACGTCGATAAACAGCTCGCCACCGGCGCTGCGCCAACCGTCCAGGCCGCCTTCCAGCAGGCTGACCTCGGTATAGCCGAGCGCCTGCAAGCGCTGGGCGGCGATCTGTGCCAGGCCTTCACCGTTGTCGTACACCGTCACCTGGGTATCCCGGCGTGGGATGCGTGAATACACTTCCAGTTCCAGTTTCGACAGCGGGATATTCGCGGCGAACAGCGGGTGGGATTCGGCGAAAGGCGCTTCCTCGCGCACATCCACAAGGGCGACTTCTTCACGGTCCAGCAGGGCCTGGCGAATCTGGGCGAAGCTGCGGTTCGATACAGTCATGGGGCAGGGCTCTCTTTGGACAGGGCGTCTTTGGACAAATCCCAGATGTTCGGGAGAAAAGCGTTGGAATAACCGGAGATAAACAGTTTCTCGCTGCCGTCCGGCTGGTACACGGCGCGGCGTACCGCACCGATGTTGGCGCCATACACATGAATGCTGATGGACACCTGGTCACTGAAGGCATTGCTGACTTGATGGATGTCACCGATCTTCGGCGACACGGCTTCCACCTGGCCGGGTTCCAGCTGGATGCGCTTGCCGTCGGCGACCAGTGCGCCCTCGGCGTTACGCTCAAAGCCCTGGGAATACTCGGAACCGCGCAGCATGCCGATCAGCCCCCACACGCGATGGTCATGGATCGGCGTGGTCTGCCCCGGCCCCCACACAAAGCTGACGATGCTGAAGCGCTGGCGCGAATCGGCGTGCAGCAGGAATTGCTGATAACGCTCGGGGTCGGGTTGGGCAAACTCGTCCGGCAGCCAGTCATCGTGGCTGACCAGTTGCGCCAGCAGCTTGCCGCCGCGGTGCAGCAGGTCGCCTTCGCGAGGGTTGCCGTCGATCAATTCCGCCAGGGCGCCAATGAATGCTCTGAGTCTCTCCGGGTGTCGGGCCTGGGTCATGACAATTCCATCGTGGGTGGTTCGTGGTGATGGGTTTATCTAAGCATAATGTTTATAGTTAATATGCTATTTTTTAATGATTAGGTTATAGCGGAAAGTAATTTAGAACCGGTTTGAATAGCGTTAGACGTTATCGATCCGGGGGTTGGGCTATCCAGCCACCGTTTATGGAACTATGCTTTTCACACATCTTAATGACTGTTCTCTATGTGCGGCCCAAATGAAAATTGACGATATCGATGCCTTTGTCGAAGTGATTCGTTGCCAGTCCATCAGCCATGCCGCCGAGTCGCTGCAACTGACCCAGCCGGCCATTACCCGTCGCGTGCAGAACTTCGAGCAGGCGCTGGGGGTGGAGTTGTTCGACCGCAACACCAAGCCGCTCAAGCCTACTTTGATCGGAACGCGGGTGTATGAACAGTGCCGTTCGATCCTTCGGGAAATGGACGCCCTGCGGGAACTGGTGGCCACCGACGCGCCGCCCACCGGCCTGCTGCGCCTGGGGGTGCCGCAGACCATTGGCGACGTGGTGTTGCTGGACGCCCTCAAGCACCTGCGCAGTGAATTCCCCGAGCTGCGGGCCCAGGTGGCTACCGGCTGGGGCAGCCAACTGGTGGGCAAGATCGAGCGCGGCGAACTGGACGCGGCGGCGGCGCTGTTTCCGGCGGGCAAGATCTTCCCGGACAACATCGTCGGCGAGTCCATCGGCAAGATGGAACTGGTGGTGGTGTGTGCCAAGGCCCAACTGCCGAAGAAGCCCTGCAAGCTGGCGGACGTGTACCAGAATGGCTGGATCCTGAACCCGGATGGCTGCGGTTTCCGTGCCGGGTTGCAACGCACCCTGTCGGACCAGGGCCTGGCGTTGCGGGTCAACCTGGAGACCTTCGGCACCGAGCTACAGTTGGGCCTGGTGGCTGACGGCCTGGGCCTCGGCCTGGTGCCACGCCCGCTGCTGGAGCGCAGCGCCCATCGCGATCAACTGGCGGCCATGCCACTGAAGGACTTCAAGCCGGTGATGGACCTGTGGCTGATCTACCCGCATTTTCTGGGCAACCTGCAAGGGCCGGTGGACGCGTTTGGCAAGCTGGTGGCGGCGTCGTTGCACAAGGTGCGCAATGCGGCGTGATATGAAAAAAAATAATAATTAGCTTAGATTAAAATGTGCTTTTTATTATTTTTGGTCATCCCCTAGGCTTGCCTGGAAGTCCTTAAGGCCATCCAGGAAGTTTTGCCATGAGCAGCGTCACCTCGATCTCCAGTGTCTCGAACAACGTCCGCCAGCGGGTTACCCCGGAAGAGTGGGAGGTGCGCGTTAAACTTGCGGCGGCCTATCGGCTGGCGGCCTTGTACAAGTGGACCGACCACATCTACACGCACTTCTCCGCCCGGGTGCCGGGGCCTGAGGAGCATTTCCTGATCAATGCCTACGGGCTGTTGTTCGATGAGATCAGCGCTTCGAATCTGGTCAAGGTGGATATCGACGGCACGATTGTCGATGACCCTACGGGCCTGGGGATCAACTATGCGGGCTATGTGATCCACAGCGCGATCCATGCGGCTCGCCACGATTTGCAGGCCGTGCTGCATACGCATACGCGCGACGGTATTGCGGTGTCGGCGCAGAAGGACGGGTTGTTGCCGATCTCCCAGCATTCCATCGGGTTTTCCGGGCGCGTTGCGTACCACGGGTATGAAGGTGTGGCCCTTGACCTGGATGAGCGTGAGCGGTTGGTGGCGGACCTGGGGGACAAGAGTGTGATGATCCTGCGCAACCATGGATTGCTGACGGCGGGGGTGAGTGTGGAGCATGCGTTCCAGCAGCTGCAGGGGCTGGAGCGGGCGTGCAATATCCAGATTGCGGCGCAGGCGGGGGGAAATGCCGAGTTGATCTTTCCGCCGGCGGAGGTGGTGGCCAAGGTGGAGAAGCAGGCAGAAGTGTTCAAGAGCGGGGATGGGCCGGGGGTGGCGCGGCACTGGAATGCGTTGATTCGGCAATTGGAGCGTACGGATACTGATTACAAACTTTGACGTTGTGGGTTTGGTATTTTCGCTTGGTTGTGGGTGTATATCCGTTATTTGGGTGATGGCCGCCATTGGTTCCGCTCTTACAGCGGCTCACTTTTGAACAGCGCAAAAGTAAGCAAAACGCTCTTTCCCCACCACTCGGCACCTCGCCTAGGCTCGGTGTGCCCTCACTCCGGCATTACTCCGCGGGCCGCCGCGACGGGGCGTCCCTGCCCCG
>NZ_AKVH01000095.1:0-139922 GCF_000278565.1 Pseudomonas sp. Ag1 | reverse complement strand
GAGCTGATGACGAGTCATCTTTTAGATGACGAAGTGGTTGATGCCATGCTTCCAAGAAAAGCTTCTAAGCTTCAGGTAACCAGGAACCGTACCCCAAACCGACACAGGTGGTTGGGTAGAGAAT
Organism: Pseudomonas sp. Ag1; assembly: GCF_000278565.1. Taxonomy (NCBI): domain Bacteria; kingdom Pseudomonadati; phylum Pseudomonadota; class Gammaproteobacteria; order Pseudomonadales; family Pseudomonadaceae; genus Pseudomonas; species Pseudomonas sp. Ag1. The sequence continues at coordinate 139,798 of NZ_AKVH01000095.1, read as the reverse complement.
ACCAAGGCGCTTGAGAGAACTCGGGTGAAGGAACTAGGCAAAATGGCACCGTAACTTCGGGAGAAGGTGCGCCGGTGAGGGTGAAGGACTTGCTCCGTAAGCTCATGCCGGTCGAAGATACCAGGCCGCTGCGACTGTTTATTAAAAACACAGCACTCTGCAAACACGAAAGTGGACGTATAGGGTGTGACGCCTGCCCGGTGCCGGAAGGTTAATTGATGGGGTTAGCTAACGCGAAGCTCTTGATCGAAGCCCCGGTAAACGGCGGCCGTAACTATAACGGTCCTAAGGTAGCGAAATTCCTTGTCGGGTAAGTTCCGACCTGCACGAATGGCGTAACGATGGCGGCGCTGTCTCCACCCGAGACTCAGTGAAATTGAAATCGCTGTGAAGATGCAGTGTATCCGCGGCTAGACGGAAAGACCCCGTGAACCTTTACTATAGCTTTGCACTGGACTTTGAATTTGCTTGTGTAGGATAGGTGGGAGGCTTTGAAGCGTGGACGCCAGTTCGCGTGGAGCCAACCTTGAAATACCACCCTGGCAACTTTGAGGTTCTAACTCAGGTCCGTTATCCGGATCGAGGACAGTGTATGGTGGGTAGTTTGACTGGGGCGGTCTCCTCCTAAAGAGTAACGGAGGAGTACGAAGGTGCGCTCAGACCGGTCGGAAATCGGTCGTAGAGTATAAAGGCAAAAGCGCGCTTGACTGCGAGACAGACACGTCGAGCAGGTACGAAAGTAGGTCTTAGTGATCCGGTGGTTCTGTATGGAAGGGCCATCGCTCAACGGATAAAAGGTACTCCGGGGATAACAGGCTGATACCGCCCAAGAGTTCATATCGACGGCGGTGTTTGGCACCTCGATGTCGGCTCATCACATCCTGGGGCTGAAGCCGGTCCCAAGGGTATGGCTGTTCGCCATTTAAAGTGGTACGCGAGCTGGGTTTAGAACGTCGTGAGACAGTTCGGTCCCTATCTGCCGTGGACGTTTGAGATTTGAGAGGGGCTGCTCCTAGTACGAGAGGACCGGAGTGGACGAACCTCTGGTGTTCCGGTTGTCACGCCAGTGGCATTGCCGGGTAGCTATGTTCGGAATAGATAACCGCTGAAAGCATCTAAGCGGGAAACTAGCCTCAAGATGAGATCTCACTGGAACCTTGAGTTCCCTGAAGGGCCGTCGAAGACTACGACGTTGATAGGTTGGGTGTGTAAGCGCTGTGAGGCGTTGAGCTAACCAATACTAATTGCCCGTGAGGCTTGACCATATAACACCCAAGCAATTTGCGTCGAAGAGACCAGATTGCGGTGTGTGAAGACGAAACGAACCGAAAGTTCGAGATCTTGCAAAACACCGAAAGCTATCACATACCCAATTTGCTGAAGCGAGGCCAACTGGCCACGACTCAGTACCCGAATTTCTTGACGACCATAGAGCATTGGAACCACCTGATCCCATCCCGAACTCAGCAGTGAAACGATGCATCGCCGATGGTAGTGTGGGGTTTCCCCATGTGAGAGTAGGTCATCGTCAAGATTAAATTCCAGAACCCCTGATTGCTTATGCAGTCAGGGGTTTTGTTTTGGGCGGTCTGAAAACGGGGAGAGAGCTGTTGGCCGTAAAAAAGATCCAGCCTGGTTAAAAGCCTCGCTCCCTGATCAACTCAATCAGTGCCCTTAACCCGGCCGGCACATGGCGCCTACCTGGGTAATAGAGGCGCAAGCAGTCAAAAGACGGCGTCCATTCCTCCAGTACGCGCACTAACGTCCCGTTCGCTAAATCGGCAGCGGCATTCCATTCCGTAAGATAGGTCAAGCCTAGTCCCGCCCTGGCAGCCTCAAGCATCAGAGTCGGATTATCCAGGGTCAAAACCCCTTGCACCTCGACAGCAAGCGCTTCGCCATGTCGCTCAAACTCCCAGTGATAGATCGCACCGCTGGGCATCCGGCTGCGAATACACTGATGGGCCCGCAGATCCATGGGACTGACGGGAACTGGGTTGAGAGCAAAATAGTCCGGGCTGCCCAATACCGAAAAACGCTGGGCCGGACTGATATCGACTGCGATCATGTCTTGAGGAACCGTACCCCCGAGCCGAATCCCCGCATCAAACCCCTGCGCGACGATATCCACCAGCCGCCCCTCAGTGACGATATCCAATTTCATCCGTGGATAACGTCGCAGATACTCCAGCAGCAACGGCATCACCTGCTTTGCCGCCCCCGCCGAGGTATTCAGGCGCAAGGTACCGCTGGGTTCCGCGCTGCGATTTCCTGCCTGTTCCAAGGCCGTGCGAATGCTCAACAGTGCAGGGGTAATGGTTTCGACAAACTCCGCGCCCACTTCAGATAACGACACGCTGCGCGTGGTGCGATTGAACAGCCTCACCCCCATCCGCGCTTCAAGCCCCGCGATAGAGTGGCTCAACGCCGATGTCGACACATTCAACTCGGTCGCCGCTGCACGAAAACTGCGATGCCGAGCCACTGCCAGCACCGCTTCCAACTCATTCAGCCCGGATGTATTCATTGTCCTGAATCGCTCATCAACTCATGCCGATTTGTACGGCTTATCAGCTTAATCATAGTGACTTACCGTAGGACGCACTAGCTCAGCGTCCCGGAGGACCTATGCAATACATCAACCAGATTTACACCAACGGCGACTTTGTGACGCCCCATGGCGAAGAGCTTTTTGACCTGTTCAACCCTGCAACAGGCCAGCGTATCGGCCAGGTTCGATTGGCAAATGAACAAGACGCCCTGGATGCCATCGCTGCCGCCAAGCGAGCTTTTACCGAGTTCTCCCATAGCTCTAAAGATGTGCGCATCGACTATCTCAAACGCCTTCACGCCGCAGTTGAATCCATTGAGGACGCACTTACCGATGCGATTATCGAGGAGTACGGCGCCCCAATATCCCGTGCGCGGTGGATGGCCAGGCATGCAGCCAGCGTCCTGCAAGATGCCGCTTCAGTACTGGAGAACTACAACTTCGCCCGACGCATTGGCATCGCCGAGGTGGTCATGCAGCCGCTGGGTGTGGCCGGCTTGATCACACCCTGGAACAGCAACGCCGGTTTTATCTGCGGCAAGCTCGCTGCGGCGTTGGCCGCCGGCTGTACCGCCGTGATCAAACCCAGTGAAATGAGCGCAATCCAGACCTCGCTAGTCACCCGCGCCCTGCATGACGCAGGCTTGCCTCCTGGTGTATTCAACATCGTCACTGGCCGTGGCGAAACCGTAGGCGCCGTGTTGAGCGCCCATCCCGACATCGCAAAAGTGTCCTTCACCGGTTCAACCGCTGTCGGCAAAACAATCCTGCGGACCGGCGCCGAGACCCTGAAGCGCGTGACCCTAGAGCTGGGCGGCAAATCACCGGTGCTGATTCTCGATGATGCGGACCTCAAGACGGCCGTGCCCATGGCCCTTCAGGCCGGTTTCATGAACAGCGGCCAGGCCTGTATCGCCGGCACTCGAATCCTGGTACCCGAAAGTCGTTTGGAAGAAATCGAAGCGCTGATGATCGACGAGGTGGGCAACGTGCAAGCCGGCGACCCTCGTGACCCAGCCACTGCGGTCGGCCCCATGGTCAGCCAAAAACAGTGGGAGCGCGTACAGCGCTACATTCAGATCGGGATCGAGGAGGGCGCCCACCTATTGGCAGGAGGTCGCGGTTTGCCTGAGGGCATCAAAGCCGGGTGGTTCGTAAAACCAACCGTATTCAGCCGGGTGACCAACCAAATGGCCATCGCCCGCGAGGAGATTTTCGGCCCGGTGCTCTCGATCATTACCTACGCAACCGAGGAAGAGGCCCTGACCATCGCCAACGACACACCCTACGGCCTCCAGGCATACATCTTGTCTTCAAATCCCGAACGCGCCCGCAGGCTGGCCAGCCGTATAGACGCTGGCCGAGTGCTGATCAATACCCTGGCCCATGAACCTCTTGCGCCGTTTGGTGGCTTCAAGCAATCGGGTATCGGCCGCGAGTACGGCACATTCGGCCTCGAAGCCTTCCTGGAGCCCAAATCGATCCTGAGCTGATCCTCAGCATAAAAACGCATGAATAAGGTCAACGGCTCAAACCAAAGCGCATGAACAGGCTCCATTAGCACACCGTTCAGGGAAATCGATGCAAAGTGTTTCTGCATTTTTGGTATGGTGCAGCACATTTTCACAAGGACTGATTTTTCCTCCGCAGGAAGCGGCGTCGACCTTATTCAACGAGATGCTGTAGAAATGCCTGAACCAATACCGATCAAGGATCACGAAAAAGAAAACCGCCTGGTCAACAAGCGGCTGCTGGCCTGCGCGCTGCTGGTAATCGGCATTACCTGCGCCCTGGTAGGTCGGATGTACTTCCTGCAGGTGGTGCAGTACGACTACCACTCCACCATTTCCGAAAACAATCGCGTCCACGTCCTGCCGATCACACCGACCCGCGGCCTGATCTATGACCGCAACGGCGTAGTACTTGCCGACAACCGTCCCAGCTACAACCTGACCATCACCCGCGAGCGCACCACCGATCTCAAAGGAGAGCTGGACGCTATCGTCAGCCTCCTGCATTTGCCCGCCGAGGACCGTGGCGTATTTGATAAGGCGCTCAAGCAAGCCCGTCATCCCTTCGTGCCCGTCACCCTGTTCTACGAGCTGACCGAAGAGCAGATCGCCGTGCTGGCCGTCAACGAATTCCGCCTGCCGGGCGTGGATGTCGAGCCGCAATTCGTCCGCCATTATCCGCTGGGTGCGCACTTTGCCCACTCCATTGGCTACGTAGGCCGGATCAACGAAAAAGAATCCAAAGCCCTCGACTCAGTGGAGTACCGGGGCACCCAGTCCATTGGTAAAACCGGGATCGAGCGTTTCTACGAGTCCGAGTTGCATGGCCATGTCGGCTATGAAGAAGTTGAAACCAACGCCCAGGGCCGCGTCCTGCGGGTGCTCAAGCACACCGACCCGATCCCCGGCAAAAACATCGTGCTGAGCCTGGACGTCAAACTCCAGGAAGCCGCCGAAGAAGCCCTCGGCGACCGCCGTGGTTCGGTGGTTGCTCTCGACCCGGCAACCGGCGAAGTGCTGGCGATGGTCAGCAAGCCAAGTTTCGACCCGAACCTGTTTGTCACCGGCATCAGCTTCAAGGAATACGCCGCGCTGCACGACTCCCTCGACCGTCCGCTGTTCAACCGCGTGCTGCGCGGGCTCTACGCGCCGGGTTCGACGATCAAGCCGGAAGTCGCCATCGCTGGCCTCGACAGCGGCGTGGTTACCGCCCAGACCCGGGTGTTCGACCCGGGCTATTACCAACTCCCGGATTTCGACCACAAATACCGCAACTGGAACCACAGCGGCGATGGTTGGGTGGACATGGACGCAGCGATCATGCGCTCCAACGACACCTACTTCTACGACCTGGCCCACAAGCTGGGTATCGACCGCCTGCACGACTACCTGGCCGAGTTCGGCCTTGGCCAGAAAGTCTCCCTCGACATGTTCGAAGAGTCAGCCGGCCTGATGCCGTCCCAAGCCTGGAAGCGCGCTACCCGGCGCCAGCCTTGGTTCCCGGGTGAAACCGTGATCCTCGGCATCGGCCAGGGTTACATGCAGGTCACCCCGTTGCAGCTGGCCCAGGCCACTGCGCTGATCGCCAACAAGGGCGTGTGGAACCGACCGCACCTGGCCAAGACCATCAATGGCGTGCCGCCGGTGGATGAAAACCCGATGCCCAACGTGGTGCTCAAAGACCCACGCGACTGGGAGCAGGTCAACCACGGCATGCAATTGGTAATGCACGATCCACGCGGTATCGCCCGGGCGGCTGCAGCCGGTGCGCAGTACCGGATTGCTGGCAAGTCTGGTACTGCGCAGGTAGTGGCGATCAAGCAGGGCGAGCGTTACAACCGTCTCAAGACCCTGGAGCGCAACCGCGACAACGCCTTGTTCGTCGGCTTTGCCCCGGCGGAGCACCCGCGGATCGTGATTTCGGTGATGATCGAAAACGGCGAGGCCGGTGGCCGAGTGGCGGGGCCGGTGGTGCGCCAGATCATGGACGCCTGGCTGCTCGATCAGGAAGGCCACTTGAAGCCGCAATACGCGACCCCTGCCAAGGCGCCGGGTGATCCCCACGTCTAAAGCCACAAATACACACAGGTGATTGCCCTTACTCCTACATTCGTCTAAATTGCGATTCGTTCTCATTAGCGCTAATCGCCATCATGCCCGAATCGATCCGCCACGCTCACCAGCCTGTTGCCACGCTTTACGGTGCCCATCACCGCTGGCTGGTGGGTTGGTTGCGTGCGCGGCTGGGGTGTTCGCATCAGGCGGCTGACCTGGCACAGGACACCTTCATTCGCCTGCTATTGGCCGACCGGGCCAAACCTCTGGCCGCCGACCTGAAGGAGCCGCGGCACTTCCTGGTGACCATCGCCAGGCGCGTGATGATTGACAGCTACCGTCGCAAGGCCCTTGAGCAGGCTTATCTCCAGGCTTTGGCCGAACAGCCCTTGGCCTACGCCCTGTCACCCGAAGAGCGCCTGCTGATCATCGAAACCCTGCAGCGCCTCGATGCGATGCTCGACGGTCTCGGGCGCAAGGTGAAACGCGCGTTCCTGCTCTCGCAGTTGCAGGGCATGCCTTACAAGGAAATCGCTGAGCAGCTACAGGTCTCGGTCAGCTCGGTGACCAAATACATCGCCAAGGCCACCGAGCATTGCCTGCTTGAAGCGCTGGACCAATGACCCTTGACCCGCAACGCCAGGCGCTGAGTGCCGCAGCCCAATGGGTTGCACGCCTGGCGGAGGTGCCCGGTGATCGCCAGCTTCAGCAGGACTGGAACACGTGGCGCGAAGAATCCCCGTTGAACCAGTGGGCCTGGCAGCGTGTGGAGATGCTCCAGGGCCAACTCCAGTGCCTGCCGGGATCCCTGGCCGTCAATGTGCTGGACAAGGCCGCCGATCATTCCCGGCACCTGGGGCGACGCGGCTTGCTCAAGGGCCTGGTGATCGGTGCCGGGGTGAGCGCCATGGGCTGGACCGGCTATCGCCAGGCACCGATATGGATGGCCGATCAGCGCACCACCACCGGCGAACGTCACACTGTCACCCTCGAGGATGGCACCCGGCTGTCGCTCAATACGGCCAGCGCCGTAGATGTGCGCTACGGCCCGGACCAGCGGCTGCTGATCCTGCGCGCCGGTGAGATCCTGATCGAGACCGCCAAGGATGCACGCCCTTTCATGGTACGCAGCGCCCACGGCGAGATGCGCGCGCTGGGCACACGTTTCACCGTGCGCCAGTTCGACGGCTACACCGCCATGAGCGTCCTGCAACACGCCGTGGCCGTGCGCCCGGGTGATGAGCTGGCAGAGACGGTGATCACCACCGGCAACGCCGTGACCTTCGATACCAGCCGCCTGCTGACGCTGCGCGCCATTGAGCCCGGCGAGGGCGAATGGGCGGCGGGGCGCCTGGTGGTGGACAACTGGCGGCTGGATCGCCTGCTCGAAGAGTTGCAGCGCTATCGGCCAGGTTACCTGGGGTGTGCTGCCGAGGTCGGCCACCTGCGGGTCTCCGGCGCCTATTCCCTGGATGATCTGGACCTGACCCTCACCGCACTGACCCGTGCGCTACCGGTACGGCGCATCTCCCGCACCGATTACTGGACCCAAATTGTCGCCCGCGGATAAAAACGCAAAATATTTATCCGCCGCCGTTGTCGATTTGCCGCGCCTCGCTCGACTCCTCCTGCAATACCTCTTCATTTCTTTCGGTCACCAGGAGTCAGTAATGCGCGCAGGGCAAACTTCAGTCGCCAATTCACCGCTTCGATCATTTCGCAAAAAGCCCCTGCAGGTGGCGTTGTTCGGCGTGTCGTTGATGGTGCAATACAGCCTTCTGGGCCCGTTGCTGTCCCCAGGCTCCAGCGCTGTGGCGGCCAGCCCGCAAAAGACCTTCAGCATCGCGCCCGGCCCGTTGGGGTCGGTACTGAGCCGCTTTGCCAGTGACGCCGGCGTCGTCTTGTCTTTTGACTCGGGCCTGACCGCGGGCAAGCAGAGCCAGGGCCTCACCGGCACCTACAGTGTCGAGCAGGGTTTCGCGCGTTTGTTGGCGGGCAGCGCCCTGAGCGTGGCGGCCAATGGTGATGGCAGCTACGGCCTGATCCCGCAATCCAGCGGCGCCTTGACCCTGGGCGCCACCAGCATCAATGCCGAAGGGCTGAGCCTGACCACCGAAAACACCGGCTCCTACACCACCGGCGCCACCAGTACCGCGACCAAGCTACCGTTGTCGCTGCGGGAAACGCCGCAATCGGTCAGCGTCGTCACCCGCCAGTTGATGGACGACCAACACCTGTCGACCCTCAACGAAGTGCTGGCCTTCACCCCCGGCATCAGCAGCAACCACCGCGACAGCGAGCGTTACTCGTTCTATTCCCGGGGCTTTGAAATCCAGAATTTCCAGTACGACGGTATTCCGTCGCAGGTGGCCAACGAGTCCCAGCAATACACCGGCGCGATCTCCGACATGGCGATCTACGACCGCGTCGAAGTGGTGCGCGGCGCCACCGGGCTGATGAGCGGCGCCGGCACTCCATCGGCCACCATCAACCTGGTGCGCAAGCGCCCGACCAAGGACTTCCAGGCCTACGTTTCCGGCGAAGCCGGGGCGTGGGACCGTTACCGTTCCGAAGTCGATGTGTCCGGCCCGTTGACCGAAACCGGCAACATGCGCGGACGTTTCGTCGCGGCTTATCAAAAACAGAATTCGTTCATCGACTGGTATAAGCAGGACAAGCGCGTGATGTATGGCGCCCTGGACATCGACCTGAACGAAAACACCACGCTGCGCACCAGCCTCGACTACCAGAACAACGACGCCAATGGCAGCACCTACGGCCATATCCCGCTGTTCTACAACAATGGCACCCAGACCCACTTCTCCCGCTCCTTCAACCCGGCCTCGCGCTCCAGCTACATGGACAACACCAGCTACACCTTCACGACGATGCTCGATCACAAGCTGGATGACGACTGGAGCCTCAAGACTGCCTACAGCCATCAGTATTCCTACCGCAAAGGACAGGGCGCGTCGGCCAGTGGCGGCTACCCGGACCCCGTGACAGGGCAGGGCGCGGGTGCCTTCATCTATCGCCTGAACAGCTATCAGACCCAGGACACCGTCGATGTGTATGCCACCGGCCCGTTCCAGCTGGGCGGGCGTGAGCATGAACTGGTGATGGGCGCCAGCAGTTCGCGCACGCACCTGAACTTCCCCGACTACAGCAGCGGTTCGGCCGATAACGACTACGGTCAGGTGGACAACATCTTCACCTGGGATGGCCGGCAGTACAGTCGCCGTTCGTACACCGAAGTCGGTGGCACCGTCACCACTTTGCAACAGACCGGCGTCTACGCCGCCCTGCGCTTGAAACCGATTGATCCGCTGACGATCATCCTGGGGACGCGGGTCAGTTGGTGGAACCAGGAGAACGCCGACCGGGACTACGCAGCAGGCACGAAAACCATCGATAAAACCAGGAAGACCGGCGTGGTCACGCCCTACGCCGGCGTCATCTATGACCTCAACGATACCTACTCGGTCTACGCCAGCTACACCAACATCTTCCTGCCGCAGACTTTCTACAAGACGTCTTCAAAGGGCTCCCTGGCGCCGCAGCAGGGCGACAACTACGAAATCGGTCTCAAGGGCGAATTCTTCAATGGCGCGCTGAACGCCAGCATTGCCCTGTTCGACATCGAGCAGAAGAATACTCCCGAGCAATCCGGCACCGACTCTTCAGGCGCAGCCGTCTACAAGGCCATCGCCGGCACCAGCACTCGTGGCGTCGAAACCGAAATCTCCGGTGAAGTGGCCGAAGGCTGGAACGTATTCGGCGGCTACACCTACCGCGAATCCCACGACAAGGACGGCGCACGCGTGCAGGCCAACCAGCCGATCAACCTGTTCAAACTCGGCACCTCATACCGCCTGCCCGGCAACCTCGACCGCCTGACCATCGGCGCCAACGTCACCTGGCAAAGCGAGATCTATGCGTCCTCCCAAATCAACTACGAAGGCCCGTACTACAAGGCCAAGCAGGACCCGTACGGTGTGGTCGGCCTGCTCGCCAGCTACCAGGTTGATGAACACCTGTCGGTGGGCCTGAACGTCAACAACCTGTTCGACCAGAAGTACTACGACGGCCTGGGCACGTTCAACTCCGGCTCCTACGGCGAACCGCGCAACGCGATGGTCAAAGCCAAGTGGCAATTCTGACTCGCTGAAACCGGGAATGCGCAACCCCAGGGTTGCGCATTGGTCGATGTCGCCTACTGTCAATACAGGAGGTGTCTCATGCACGAATCAAATGAAATCAAACGTAAAGTCCTGCTCAACGCTCCACGCCAACGGGTCTGGGAAGCACTGACCGACGCCGAGCAATTCGGCAGCTGGTTTGGCATCGCCCTCAAGGGCAAACAGTTCGCCCAGGGGCGGGCCATTGAGGCCCCCATCACCTATCCCGGTTACGAGCACGTGGTGTGGAAGGCAAGGATCGAGCGGCTTGAACCACAGACGCGGTTCTCTTTCAGCTGGCATCCCTACGCCGTAGACAAGGATGTGGATTACGACGCCGAAACCCCCACGCTGGTGGAGTTCACCCTCGAAGATCACGCCGAAGGCATCTTGTTGCGCGTGGTGGAGTCAGGTTTTGACGGGATCCCGGACGTTCGCCGCCAGAAGGCCTACAAGAAGAACTCCCGAGGCTGGGATGATCAGATGAACAACATCGAAGACTATCTGGCGAAATCCCATCAGCCGTGAGCTGATGGGGCGCCGCATTCATCAGCCTTCGTGGGCGGTGCTGATTTCCAGGGTATCGGTGTAGGTCACCAACACGCTTTGGCCGACCTTGAGGTCTTTGAGGCCGGCGCGAATTTCCGGTTTCTCCACGGTCAGCACTTTGCTCTGGCCCGCCGGGTTTTCCAGGGTTACCTGGTTTTTCGCCAGGTCAATGTGGGTGATCTTCAACTGCACCTGTACCTGGCGGAAGGCCGCACCGCCCGGGTTCGGGTTATCCGCGGTGGCGCGCAAGACGCCAGTCTTCTCGGTGGCGTCCGGTGCGCTCTTGTCGATGTCGGTGTCCAGCACGGCGGCGACCGAATGGGTCACCAGCACCTTGACCTGATCACCTACCTTGAGATTGCCCAGGTCCTTGGCCTGGTCGCTGAGCTGCACATGCACCTTGCGGCCTTCGGCACCTTCGAGCACCACCTGATGGTTGGCGGCATCCACCTCCAGCACCTTGGTGGTCACCTCATCGGCTTCCAGCGACTTGGACAACGGGATATCGGCAGCATGTGCCGTCAGGGCACCAGCAGACAGCAGGGTTGCCAGGGCAATTGCCTGGCGAAGAGGGCGCAATACATTCATTGAGTGGACTTCCATGTGAGAGGAGCCTTGAGTCTAGTGGCGCGTTCGCGATTCGCAAATTCGCCACTGAGACGGAACGGCTACTTGATCACCACCGGATTCACCGGTGCGCCACTGCCCCCGACAATCTTCAGCGGGGCGGCGGTGTAGAGGAATTTCCACTGGCCGTCGTCCGCACAATCGGCGGCCAGTTCCTCCAGCAACACGATTTCGGTGAAGGCGATCCCCAGGTTGCGCATCAGCGCGCAATGCAGCGGAATCTGCACCCCGGACACCGGGTCGGTGATCACTTCGTTGGCGATGGTGTCGGTCACCAGATTGGGGATTTCCATCTCGTGGAACCACTCCACAAGCTCCCGGCTGTAGGTCAGCCCCGGCTCCATCAGGTCCTTGAAGAACTCGGTCTTGCCCAGCTCATAAAACGCCTCCATGGACCCGGTGCGGATGATCAGGATGTCACGTTTTTCAATGGTCACGCCCTGGGCTTTGGCGGCGTCGAGCAGGTCCAGGTGGTTGAAGGTTTCGCCCCGGCCCAGGCACTTCTTGCCGCGATGGCGGGCCATGTCGATCAGCACCGCACGGCCCACCACGCCGCGTTCGGCAATCGCCAGCACGCTGGCCTTGGCCATGCCGCCAACGGTGGTCTGGGCGTCGTAGCCGTTCCACAGTTGATTGTCGTACCAGGCGTGGCCGAGGGCGTCGTACTGGGTCGAGCCTTGCAGCTGCATGAAGATCACGTCATCGGAATACGCCGCACCACCGGTCATGTGCGGCTGTTTGCCGAAGTGGTAATGGCTGTGGTCGAGGGTGTTGAAGCGCATCGACGGGTTGCGCGCCGGCCACATCGGGTCGCCGTCGGGGTGGCCGATCTGCACTTGCAGGGTAAAGGTCTTGCCCTGGCGCACCGAGGCCACGCCCCGCAGTACTTCGGCTTCAGTCAGGTAATTGAGGGCGCCGACTTCGTCGTCCGGGCCCCATTTACCCCAGTTCTTTGGCAGGCCTTCAAGCAATTCGCGGGTGTTCGGCTCGTTCTTATTATGAAGATCACACATAGCAATTCCGGTCCCTGTGAGAGTGAGTTACACGCAGCGCCCGCCATCGACTTCAAGGCAAGTGCCGGTGATGAACGCCGCTTCGTCCGACGCCAGGTACAGGCAGGCGTTGGCCACATCTTGCGGGGTGGAAAAGCGCCCCAGGGGAATGGTCGCCATGAATTTCTGGCGGTTTTCCGGGGTGTCCGGTACGCCCATGAATTCGCTGAGCAACGCCGTGGCACCCACTACCGGGTTCACGCAGTTGACGCGGATATTGTCCGGCCCCAGCTCCGCCGCCATGGTCTTGCTCATGACCACCACTGCGCCCTTGCTGCCGTTATACCAGACCAGTCCCGGACGCGGGCGGATCGCCGCCGTCGAGGCAATATTGACGAACACGCCGCCGCCCTGGCCGCGAAAATGCGGCACAAAATGCTTGGCGCTCAAGAAGATGCTTTTGACGTTGACCGCAAACACCCGGTCGAATTCGGCTTCGTCGACTTCCAGCATCGGCCGGTTGCGGTGGGTGGTACCGGCGTTGTTGATGACGATATCCAGGCCGCCGAACTGCTCCAAAGTGCCACGCAGCAGGGCGCCCATGCTTTCATCGTTGGCCACGTTGACCTCGATGAAATGCGCATGGCCGCCGCTTTCGGCGATTTCATTGACCACCCGCTGACCGCCCACGGCGTTCATGTCCGCAACGATGACCTTGGCGCCCTGGCGGGCAAATGTCTTGGCGATGCCCTCGCCAAACCCCGAGCCGGCGCCGGTGACGATCGCGACTTTATTGGCTAAACGCATGGTGTGTTCTCCGTTCTTGTTGTTGTGAGGAATCAACCGTGTTTGATCGCAATGGTCTTCAAGGTGGTAAAGCCCAGCAGCGCCTCGAAGCCTTTTTCCCGTCCATACCCGCTGGCCTTCACGCCGCCGAATGGCAATTCAACTCCGCCACCGGCGCCATAGTTATTGATGAACACCTGGCCACAACGCAGGGTGCGCGCCAGGCGCATTTGCCGTGCGCCATCGCGGGTCCACACGCCGGCCACCAGGCCGAACTCGGTGCCGTTGGCCAGGCGAATCGCTTCGGCTTCATCATCGAAGGGCATCACGGCCAGCACCGGGCCGAACACTTCCTGTTGCGCCAGGCGACTGTCAGGCGGCACATCGCGAAACAGCACCGCCTCCTGGAAATACCCGCCGCTGCCGGCCTCGGCCACCACCGTTCCGCGCGCGGCGACGGTGATCCCTTCCTGTTCGGCTTGACGAATAAACTCGCGCACCAGGCGCAGCTGCTTCTGATTGATCAGCGGGCCCATGTCCAGGTCCAGCGCCGAAGGCCCGGCGCGCAGTTCGCTGAAACGTTGGCTGAGGCGTGCGAGCAGGGTTTCGTAAATGCTGCGTTCCACCAGCAAACGGCTGCCGGCGGAGCAGGTTTGCCCGCAGTTCTGAATGATGGCGTTGACCAGCACCGGCAACGCTTCATCCAGGTCGGCATCGGCGAACACCAGTTGCGGCGACTTGCCGCCCAACTCCAGGGTGACCGGGCAGTGGCGTTCGGCAGCGGCTTTCGACACGGCAGTACCGGTGGCGGTGGAGCCGGTGAACGAAATGTGATCGATGCCCGGGTGTGCACACAACGCCGCGCCGGCTTCGTAGCCGTAACCGGTGACTACGTTGATCGCGCCGGCTGGAAAACCAACCTCGGCAGCGATTTCCGCCAGGCGCAGCAACGACAGGCTGGCATCTTCCGCCGGCTTGACCACGCACGCATTGCCCGCCGCCAACGAGGCGCCGACGCTGCGCCCGAAAATCTGCATCGGGTAATTCCACGGGATGATATGCCCGGTCACCCCGTGGGGTTCGCGCACCGTCAACACCGTGTAGCCGGCCTGGTACGGCAGGGTTTCGCCGTGCAGTTTGTCGGCGGCACCCGCGTAGTATTCGAAATAGCGGGCAAGGGCGGTGGCATCGGCGCGGGCGACTTTCAGCGCCTTGCCGGTGTCCCGCGCCTCGATCTGCGCCAGCTCTTCATGATGTTCCAGCACCGCCACGCCAAGCTTGGCCAGCAAACGGCTGCGTTCCATGGCAGACAACCGGCCCCACGGGCCGTCGAAGGTTTCGCCGAGTGCCAGGCGCGCCGCGCTGATCGCCGCCTCGATATCGGCGGCCGTGCCACGGGCGATGCTCGAATAGGTATCGCCAGTGCTGGGGTCGATCACCGGAATGTCTTCCAGCGAGGTCGACGCCAGCCATTGGTTGGCGATGTAATGTGCGTTGGTCATGTTCAGCTCCTGTTCCCTGCGACGCATTCGGCGATGGCGCGACCCACTTCGACAGTGCTGGCGCTGCCGCCCATTTCCCGGGTGCGCGGGCCTTCGGCAAGCACCGTTTCGATGGCGGACACGATGGCTGCCGCCGCTTCCTGGTAAAGCGGATCACCGTCGCTCAGGTGCTCGATCATCAGCGCGGCCGACCAGATCTGCCCGATGGGATTGGCGACACCGAGCCCGGCAATATCCGGCGCGGAACCGTGCACCGGCTCGAACAGCGACGGGTAGCGCCGCTCGGGATTGAGGTTGGCCGACGGCGCGATGCCGATGGTGCCGGTGCACGCCGGGCCGAGGTCGGAAAGGATGTCGCCGAACAGGTTGGAGGCCACCACCACATCGAACCAGTCGGGATGCTGCACGAAGTGCGCGCACAGAATGTCGATGTGGAACTTGGCGGTCTTCACGTCCGGGTAGCGCCGGGCAATTTCGTTAACCCGCTCGTCCCAGAACGGCATGGTGATCGAGATACCATTGGATTTGGTCGCCGCCACCAGGTTTTTCCGCGGCCGCTGTTGCGCCAGTTTGAAGGCGTAGTCCACCACGCGGTCCACGCCTTCGCGGGAGAAGATCGACTCCTGCACTGCGATTTCCCGCGCCGTGCCTTCCCACATGCGGCCGCCAACGCTGGAGTATTCGCCCTCGGTATTTTCCCGCACCACGATAAAGTCGATGTCCCCGGGCACGCGGCCGGCCAGCGGGCAGGGCACGCCGGGCATCAGGCGCACCGGGCGGATATTCACGTATTGATCGAACTGGCGGCGGATCTTCAGCAGCGACTCCCACACCGCAGTGTGGTCGGCAATGATGTCGGGCGCACCCACCGCGCCGAAGAAGATCGCGTCATGGCTGCCGATCTGTTCGGCCCAGTCGTCGGGCATCATCGTGCCGTGGGCCAGGTAGTGTTCGCTGCACCAGGCAAAGTGGTCGAAGTGAAAGTGAATACCGAAGCGCCGGCTGACAGCGTCCAGTACCCGCAGGCCTTCGGGCACCACTTCGCGGCCGATGCCGTCGCCGGGAATCACGGCGATGCGGTGGGTGGGGCGGGTGTGGGATTGGGACACGCCGTGTCTCCTGTCTTGTTTTTATAGGAAGGTCTGGCGGGGGCATTCTTGGCACAGCTGTGACAACAGGGGAATTGCTAATTGTGGAATCGGCCTTCGCAAAATTCGAAGGCCAAAGGTTTACGCAGGGTTGGCGCTCAGGTAGTCGAACAGTGCCAGGCTCGTCAGTGACGGCTGTTCCTTGCGCATGCACAGGTACATCTGCCGGTCGGCCCAGCTGTCGTCGATTTCGATAAAGCGCAAGGCCATCTCCTTGCGGAAGATCTGCACCGCGCCCTGTGGCAACACGCCCACACCCTGGCCGGCGGCGATCAAGCGGCACACTGCTTCGAAACTGCGCACCTGCACCCGCAGCCGCAACGGCATGCCGATCGCCGCGGCGGCCTCGGTAATCAACGGGGTGATGGCGGCGTTGTCTTCCAGGCCGACGAAGTCGTAGCCGAGCAAATCCTCGAAGCGCGCATGGCGCATTTTCAGTGGGTGGTCATTGGGCACGAGCAGGCACAGGCGGTCCTGGCAGTAGGGCTCGAACCGCAGCTCTTCGCTGGGGCGGGTGGTGACGATACCGACATCCGCCACGCCCTCGCGCACGGCCTGGAGGATCTCCCGGCTGCGCTCCTCGCGAATATCCAGGCGGATGCCCGGGTGCAAGGTGTTCCACTGGGTCAGTTGGCGCGGCAGTTCCTGGCTCATCGCCGAACTGTTGGCGTACAGGCAAACCCGGCCGGTGGCGCCCTTGGCGTAATCGGCGAGATCGGCGTGCATGCCGTCCACGGCCCGCAGGATCGATTGTGCATGCTGGGCCAATACTTCCCCGGCTGCCGTCGGTGAAACGCCGGTGGAGGTGCGGGTCAGCAGGGCGACCTTGAAGTGCTGCTCCAGCAGCGACAGGCGTCGGCTGGCGGCAGAGAGGGAGAGATGGGATTGCTCGGCCGCCCGGGACAGGTTGCCCAGCTTGACCGCCTTGAGGAACAGCTCGATGGAAGTGAGGTCGGGGGACATGCCGGGGTCCTTGTGCGCAGTGGTTGGGAAACTACGCAGTTGGCGTTCGGCTGTCCAATGTCCGGCAAACAACCCGGGTGCAGGCAGATCTGCTTTCTGTAGGAGCTGGCTTGCCTGCGATAGCATCACCGAGGTGCATCTGACACACCGAGGTGCCTGCATCGCAGGCAAGCCAGCTCCTACATTGACTAGGGTTAGAAGTCGATACTGGCCGACAGCTTGGCCACGCGCGGGTCACCTTGGGTCAGGTAGCCGCCGAGTGCCGATTCCCAGTACTTGGTATTGGCGACGTTCTCCACAGTGGCGCCGAGGGTGACGTCGCGCTGGTCCACCTTGAAGGTGTAGCGGGCGCCCACGTCGAAGCGGTTCCAGGCGGGCAGGCTGAGGTTGTTGGCCGCGTCGGCATATTGGCCGCCGGTGCGCAGCATCCGTCCGTTGACTGTCACGCCTTGCAGGCCTGGTACATCCCAGTCCACGCCGGCATTCAGTTGGAAGGTCGGTACGCCGATGGCGCGGTTGCCGTCGTTGGCGCCGTTCTGGGTGCCGTGGACTTCGGTGTGGATGATGGTTGCGCCGCCCAGCAGGCGCAGGCCGGCGATCGGTTCACCGAACACGTTGAGCTCAACGCCTTTGTTGACTTGCTCGCCCTGGCGAACATAGGTGGCGCTCAAGCCGTCGGCGCTGAGTTGTGAGTAACCGTCGGTTGGTTGCTCGATGCGATACACACCCAGGGTTGCGCCATAGGTGCCCATGTCGAGCTTGACCCCGGCTTCGGTCTGTTTCGAGCGCGCCGGGGCATAGGCCTGGCCGGCGTTGGTAATGGGTGCGGTGCCGGCGTTCTGAGGTGCGGTCGGGCCCTGGGCCAAGCCTTCGATATGGTTGGCATAGAACGACACGTGGTCCCACGGCTTGAACACCAGGCCGTACACCGGTGTGGTGATCGACTTGTCGTAATTGGCGTTACGTGGGCCCGACCCGTAGGCATACCCTTGGACCACCAGTTCCTGGCGGCGCAACCCGGCAGTCACCAGCAAGCGATCATCCATAAAGCCCAGGGTGTCCGAGACCGCTGCACTGCGGGCGAAGGTCTTGGCGGTGATGCCCGGATCGTTCAGGTCGCCGCCGACGAAACTGCCCTTGACCGGTTCGGCAACGTCCACCGGGTTATAGATATTGCTGGCGTGGCCGTTGAGGTCGAAGTCATAGGCGTTGCGCGTCTGGGCCCAGATTCCGGTCAACCCGAAGTTCAGTTTGTGGCTGACAGCGCCGGTCTGGAACTTGCCATTCAAGCCCGCCATCAGGCTGGTGTTGTCTTCCTGGTGGGCGATGCGCGAGCCGCTGACGGTGGCATTGCCCAGGGTGTCATTCAACGTGACCGAGGAGTAACGGCCAATCTCGTTGGTGTGCTTGGCGCCGCCTGCGATGTAGGCGGTCCAGTTGTCATTCAGGTCGTACTCGGCGCGCAACATGCCGAAAGTGTCTTCCAGGCTGCTGGTGCCCCAGCTCGGCGCGTAGTTGGTGTCGGCCGAAGGCGCGTTGGGGATATGGGTCAGGTTCTGGCCGAGCAACACGGTGTTGCGCCCGCCATTGATCTGCTGTTTCGAGTAGACAAAGTCTCCCGACAAACGCAGCGCATCACCGCGATAGTCCAGGCCAACCGCAAACAGCTTCGAACGCTGGCTCTCGTCATCGATCCCGGTGTCGCCTTCGCGCTGGGAAATATTCACCCGTGCGCCAAAACGATTGTCCTCGCCAAAACGTTGCCCGATATCCAGGTGCTCGCCGACCCGGCCATCGCTGCTGATGTCGGTGCTGAAACGCCGCAACGGCACATCATCGGCGCGCTTGGGTTGCAGGTTCACGCCGCCGCCAATCCCGGAACCGCCGGGCGTCACGCCATTGATAAAGGCGTTGGGGCCCTTGAACACTTCAACCCGCTCCAGGGCGTCGGTGGACATGATCTGGCGCGGCAGGATGCCGTACAGACCGTTGAACGAAATGTCATCGCCGTTCAGCGGCAGGCCACGGATCACAAAGGCCTGGGCCTGGTTCGCGTACCCCGACGCCTGGCGCACGGACGAATCGTTGAGCAGCACATCGCCGACGTTCTCGGCCTGCTGGTCACGGATCAATTTTTCGGTGTAGGAAGACATGCTGAAGGGCACGTCCATGATGTCCTGGTTGCCCAGCACCCCCAGTTGCCCGCCGCGGGCGACCTGGCCGCCGGCGTACACCGGGGGCAGGGCGTTGGGCGTGGCCGCGTCGGCGCTGATGGTGGTAGCGCCCAGTTCCAGAGCCTTGCCGTCCTGACTGTTGTTCGCATCCTGCGGGGTTTCTGGAGTGGCGGCGTGAGCGGCGAGGCTCAGGGAGCAGCAAAGGGCGAGCAGGGTAGGGCGAAACGGCACAGCCAAACGGGTGGAATTGGGCATGGTCGATCCTGACGGCGAACCGTCAATGTGAGGAAAAGGGCAACAACGTTGCGCGTCCTCGCTGCGCGGATACGACTCCGGTGCGAATGATAGTAATTGTCATTAATGTTCTGCAACAAGTTTGTGAGATTACTCTCTCCGTATACGTAGGCCATTTCGGTTAAATCGCCGCGCCGTGGCACAGGCCGAGTAGAATCACGCCCTGAAAGTGATTCTTGAGGTGTGGCAAGGTGGATTTACAGCAGGGGTTTGTCCTGACCCGGCATTGGCGCGACACCCCGGCGGGCACGGAGGTCAGCTTTTGGCTGGCTACCGATCAAGGCCCCAGGTTCGTGCGCTTGCCGGTGCAGACCTCCGTGATGTTCATCCCGCAAGCCCATCGCAAGCCCGCCGAGCTGCAGCTCAAGGGCGAGCGCGGTATCGAGTTGCGTGACCTGGCGCTCTGCGACTTCCACCATCGCCCGGTGCTGGGCCTCTACACCAAACAGCATCGCCAATTGATGGACCTGGAAAAGCGCCTGCGTCGAGCCGGCATCGACGTCTACGAAGGCGATGTGCGCCCGCCCGATCGCTACATGATGGAGCGCTTCATCACCGCGCCGGTGTTGTTCGGCGGCAAAGCGGGCGAGGGCGGCATGCTGGTGGAGGCGCAGATGAAACCCGCGCCGGATTATCGCCCGCCACTCAAGCTGGTGTCGCTGGACATCGAGACCACCGCCCAGGGCGACCTGTATTCCATCGCCCTGGAAGGTTGCGGCGAGCGCCAGGTGTACATGCTCGGCCCGCCCAACAACACCGATGCGGTGGCCTTCAAGCTCGACTACTGCGACACCCGCGCCGAACTCCTCGAACGCCTGAATGTGTGGCTCGCCACCCATGACCCCGACGCGATCATCGGCTGGAACCTGGTGCAGTTCGACCTGCGCGTGCTGCACGAACATGCGCAACGCCTGAACGTGCCGCTGCTGCTGGGCCGTGGCGGCGATGCCATGGGCTGGCGCGAGCACGGCAGCCGCAATCACTACTTCGCGGCAGCGGCCGGGCGGTTGATCATCGATGGCATCGAAGCCTTGCGCTCGGCCACCTGGAGTTTCGAATCCTTCAGCCTGGAAAACGTCGCCCAGACCTTGCTCGGTGAAGGTAAATCGATCTCCACGCCGTACCAGCGCATGGACGAAATCAACCGCATGTTCGCCGAGGACAAGCCCGCGCTGGCACGCTACAACCTCAAGGACTGCGAGCTGGTCACGCGGATTTTCGAGAAGACCGAGCTGCTGAAATTCCTCCTCGAACGAGCCAGCGTCACCGGCTTGCCGGCAGACCGCAACGGCGGTTCGGTGGCAGCGTTCACGCACCTGTACATGCCGCTGATGCACCGCCAGGGTTTCGTCGCGCCGAACCTGGGAGACAAACCACCCCAGGCCAGCCCCGGCGGGTTTGTCATGGATTCGCGCCCGGGCCTCTACGAGTCGGTGCTGGTGCTTGACTACAAAAGCCTCTACCCGTCGATCATCCGCAGCTTTCTGATCGACCCGGTGGGCCTGATCGAAGGCCTGCGTCACCCCGAAGACAGCGAGTCGGTGGAAGGCTTTCGCGGTGCGCGGTTTTCCCGCACCCGGCATTGCCTGCCGTCGATTGTCGCGCGGGTTTCCGAGGGCCGCGAAGTGGCCAAGCGCGAACACAACGCGCCGCTGTCCCAAGCGCTGAAGATCATCATGAACGCCTTCTACGGCGTACTCGGATCCAGTGGTTGCCGCTTCTTCGACACGCGACTGGCATCGTCCATCACCCTGCGCGGCCACCAGATCATGCGCCAGACCCGCGAGCTGGTCGAAGCCCGGGGTTATGAGGTGATCTACGGCGATACCGACTCGACTTTTGTCTGGCTCGGCAGCCCCCATTCCCAGGAAGACGCGACGCGCATCGGCCTGGACCTGGTGCAGCACGTCAACACCTGGTGGCGCGAGCGCCTGCAGAATGAGTTCGGCCTGCAAAGCGCCCTGGAACTGCAATACGAAACCCACTTCAGCCGCTTCCTGATGCCGACCATTCGTGGTGCGGAAGAGGGCAGCAAAAAGCGCTACGCCGGGCTGGTCACCCGTGCCGACGGCAGCGAAGAAATGGTCTACAAGGGCCTGGAAACCGTACGCAGCGACTGGTCGCCCCTGGCCCGGCAATTCCAGCAGGAACTCTACCAGCGCATCTTCCACCGCCAGCCCCACCAGGATTATGTGCGCGACTACGTACGTCGCACCTTGAGCGGCGAGCTCGACGACCTGCTGATCTACCGCAAGCGCCTGCGCCGGCAACTGGGTGACTACGAGCGCAACGTACCGCCCCACGTGCGCGCCGCGCGGCTGGCCGACGAATACAACGACCGCCAGGGCCGCCCGCGCCAGTACCAGAACGGTGGCTGGATCAGCTACGTGATCAGCGTCAACGGCCCCGAGCCGCTGGAAGTGCGCCAGGCACCGATCGACTACGACCACTACGTCACCCGGCAACTGCAACCGGTGGCGGACGCGATCCTGCCGTTTGTAAACGATGACTTCGGCACCCTGGTGGGCGGCCAGATGGGCTTGTTCTGAAACGGCTTGCCTTGAGGTGGCGAGAGCCTGCAATCTTGGCCACTGACGACCACCATACAGCGCAGCCCTCCCATGACTGAAATCACCCTGACCGGCACCACGGTCGAACTCCGGCCCCTGCAACGCGAACACGCCACCGCCCTGGTACAGGCTGCTGCCGACGGGCAGTTGTGGAACCTCAAGGTGACCAACGTGCCGGGGCCCGACACCGTCGAAAAGTACGTGGACATTGCCCTGGCCGGGCGTGAGGCGGGCACCGTGATGCCGTTTGTCATCGTGCGCCGCGACACCGGTGAAGTGGTGGGCAGCACCCGGTTCTGGAAGGTCGACCGGGTCAACCGCAAGCTGGAGATCGGCCACACGTTTATCAGCCAGTCGGTGCAGAAATCCGGGGTCAACACCGAGGCCAAGCTGTTGCTGCTGACCCACGCGTTTGAAGTGATGGAGTGCGTGCGGGTGCAGTTCACCACCGATGAACTCAACGAAAAATCCCGGGCCGCGATCCTGCGCCTCGGCGCGGTACAGGAAGGGATCGTGCGCCACGAGCGCATCATGCCCGATGGCCGCAAGCGCAACTCGGTGCGCTTCAGCATCATTGATCCGGAATGGCCACAGGTGAAGGCGGGGTTGCAAGCCAGGCTGGCTCGCTAGGGCTTATGGCTCAGCTCTTCCACCAACTCATCCATCCGGTCGGCAATTTTCGGCGTGGTCGACAGCACAAAGCCTTTTTGCGTGCCCACATAGGTCTCGACGATGTACAGCGTGTCGCCCACATCCAGCCCCAGTTCCTGCAAGGCTTCGTCTGGCAGGCGGATGGCGCCGTCGCCGTCCCAGTCTTCGATCGTGACGCGTTTGCTGTGCATGATGGCTTCCCGTTGAACGAATGAACGGCCTAGCCTAACACCTCAATCCACTGCCAGGAGGCTTGGCACTGTGTACACCCTTTACGGAACCCAAGGCACCGGCTCGTGCATCATCGAAATTGCCCTGCAGCGTTGCGGTGTCGAGTGGTGCCAGGTCGACGCCTGCTCCTGGGAAGACCGCGTGGGCAACGAGGCGTTGGCGCGGATCAACCCGCTCAAGCAAATCCCCACCCTGAAACTGCCCAATGGCAGCGTGTTGACGGAAAGCGCGGCGATCCTGATTCACCTGGGCCTGCAGTTTCCCGCCTCAGGGCTGCTGCCCGAGGAGCCCGCCCAAGTCATTCGCGGCCTGGTGTACATCGCCGCCAACTGTTACTCGGCGATTGGCATCATCGACTATCCGGAACGCTGGACCGACAGCCTCGATGCGCAGCAGCATGAACAGCTGATCAGCGGCACCCGTCGCCGCCTGCATGGGGCCTGGGAAGTGTTTGCCGATCAATTTGCCGAGCAACTGTTCACCCCGGCGCAGGTTCCGAATGCACTGGCGATCATGGCTGCGGCGGTGTCGCGTTGGGCAGGCGGGCGGGACGCGCTGCACCAGTCGCGGCCAGAGTTTGCCCGGATGCTGGCGCAGGTGGATGCCCACCCAAACGTAGCGCCGGTATTTGCCCGGCATTGGCCGTCGTGAGCATCCGCAATCAAAAGAAACAATGAGGCGTAAGGTGGCTAAACGCCTTGCGTCGCGGGCGTCCTGACCTACGCTTTCTGAAGTTGTTGTAGGAATCATCCTTGAATTTGACTGTCGCAGACATGAAACTCAAGAACCCTGCATGGAATTCAAAGGAGGTGTGCATGCTCATCCGGTCGCTGACCCTGGCTACCCTGATGGCTTTTACGGGGCCGCTGTTGGCCGCAGATGATCTCAATCCGCTCAAGCAGGACCTGGGCAAGTCCCGTCCGTTGGTGGTGGTGGAGCTCGACTCCGGCAACCCGACGTTGGCCACCCTCAAGAAACAGCTGGACGAGCCTGCCAACAAGCAGTCCTTTGAAGAGCGCAACATGGTGCTGTACACCGTGTCCTTTGGCAGCATCGGCGCTGAAGGCGAGAAGTTCGCCAAGGACGCGAAGGACAACAAGAAGCTCGCACCGCCGGAAACCAACGCGCTGATCCGCGCACTCAAGCTGGGCGCCGGCAGTGGTACCAAGGTGATCCTGGTGGGCAAGGACGGCGAGAAAAAACTCGAGAAGACCGTGCCACCCGACACCCTCAGCCTGGCGGATTTCTTCAGCGCGATTGATCAGATGCCCCAGGCTGAAAAGGACCTTGCCGCCCCGGCCGAACCTGAGCCCGCTGCCCCTGCAGCAGGCAAGCCTGGCGCCAAGGCGGGCAAAAACACCAAGCATCCAGCGCCACAACCGGCACTGGATGATTGAGCGTTTTTCTGTAGGAGCTGGCTTGCCTGCGATAGCATCACCTCGGTAATTCAGGCACACCGCGGTGATGCCACGCAGCCTCGCTAAAGCTCGACAGCTCCCACATCACGCCTCAAGCTCCAGGCTTTTCACCGGCCACCGCCGGTGCCTTGCGCACCGGGAACGGGAAGTAGAAAAACCGCAGGAAGGCCACCCGCTTGATCACCTCGCCGATCATCAACGGCACCACCACCGCCACCACCAGCCCGATAAACGCCGCCGCCACATCCGGCAGGCCCAGGTGCTGCAGGAGGGCAATGGTCTTGTGCTGGATCTCGCCGTGGAAAATCAACAGGATCAGTGTCGACTGGCCGATGTAGGTCATGGCGCGGGTCAATACCGCGGAGGTCATCATCAACCCGGCCAGCGCCCAGCAGACGTACACACCGATCACCGCCAGTGCACTGGTCCAGAACCAATGGTCATAGCGCCGTTGGGCCAGGTCCATGGTGTCCCAGGTCGGGATGAAAATCGCGAAGTACACCACCAGCGCCACCACCATGCTCAGCAGTGAGCTCTGGTGTTTGCGCAGCACGTCCCGCAGCAGATAACCGAGGATGAAATAGGTACTGCTGATCAACGTGACATCCAGGCTGAAGGGCAGCCCCGGCATCGTCCAGGTCTGGCCGCCGACGGTGATCGGTACCTGCCAGAACCAGTCCAGGGTCCAGACCCCCAGCAGCAACTGCACGCCCACCACCACGCAACTCCACACCAGGGACAGGCCCAGGCGTTGCATCAGCCGCAGCATCACCCAGGCAAACAGTATCGCCGCCCAGAAGTGTGGCAAGAACCACAAGGCCTGCCAGGGCAGGGTATCCACCGAGGCGTACAGCACGCCGCCAATGTCGGGCAGCAGCGGTTGGCCGCGCAGGATGTCGCGCACCAATACGTACACCAGCATCGTGGTGAAGAACGGCTTGAGCAGGGCATCGGCCTTGCGCACCGCCATTTCAACGAACGGCTGCTCGGGCTTGAAGAACACCCCGGAGAGGAAAAAGAACAGCGGCAGGATGAAGACCGCGAGTATCGGGTACAGCAGGTTCGGGGAATGCTCCACGAACCAGCCATGCCCGAACACGATGATCAGGATGCCAATGCCCTTGGCAATATCCATTTGAATCCAGCGTTTTTTCACCTGACTGCTCCCACTCTATAAATCTGCCTTGCGCCACGGCTTGAGCCACAGGCCCATGCCCAGCAACACCACGGCCCCCGCCAGGGTGCTCAACCCCAGCTGAAGCCAAATACCTTGAACCCGAAACAACACCAACGCCGCCAAGCCCATCACCAGCCCACTCAGCAACCAGTGCCCCTTCCAGGGCAGGGCGCCGAGCAAGGCCTGGCGTTGCATCAGCAGCAACGCCGTGCACAGCACGCCGGCGAGGGCGGCCAGCGGGATACCCGCCAGGCCAAACACAAACGGCAGCACACCCAGCAGCAACACGTTCACCAGGCTGCCCAGCAACTCGCAACGCAGCGGCTGGCGGGTGTCGCCGGCGGCATAGGCATAACGCGCCAGCAGGGCGTTCCAGGCGCCGAACACCAGCGGCACGGCAAACCAGGCCAGCAACAGCGGCAACGGCGAATCCACCGACTGCTTCGGCAGCAGCAACGCCACCAGGCTCGGCGCCGCCGCCACCAGGCCGACGCCTGCGGGCAAGGTCAGCAGGCTGGCGGTTTCCAGGCCACGCTTGAGCAGGGCCAGGCGCTCGTCGCCCTGGCGCCGGCTCATCATGCCCAGCAGCACCTGGTTGAGGCTCATCAGGGCAATCAACGGCAAGTTCATCAGCTTGCGGGCCAGGTTGACCCAGGTCACCGCACCTTCACCCAGCAAGGACGCCACCAGCCGTTCAATCAGCGCCAAACCCTGGCTGGCACCGTTGCTTAAAAGCAGCGGGCCTATGCGTGCGCCCAGCTCGCGCAATTCCAATGTCGAAGCCCGCAGCCGCCACGGCCGCCAGCCCAGGCGCAGCATCGACGGCAACAGCGCCAGGGGCATCAGCAGGCTGCCGGTGAGGCAGGCCAACGCCAGCGAGTGCGGTTGCGTGGCGGTGCCGGCGAGGGCGAGGTAGGTCACCGGCGGCAGGTTGAACAGCAACGAGCCGAGCCCCGCGACCACAAAGCGCTCGCTGGCCTGCAGCGGAATACTGAACAGCGCATGCAGCATCAGCCCCGGCACACTCCAGGCGAGAATCTGCAAGTTGCTGCTGGCGAGGCTGGTGGCCGTCGCCGCCAGCCCCGGGCCGAGCAGCTGCACCAGCCATGGCGCCAGCAACGTCAGCAGCAGGCTGGTCACCAGGGCGATCAGCAACAGCGCCGGGAACAACACCGCCAGCCAGTCCAGGCGCTCGCCGTCCTTGCGTTGCAGGTACAGCGGCAGGGCGGCGGCACTCAGCACACCCCCGGCCAGGGACATGCGCAACGCTTCGGGCAAGAACAGCGCGATCAGGAACGCATCGCTGCGCTCGCCCGCACCCCACGCCGCCACCAGCAACCACTCACGGGCAAACCCGAGGCACAGCCCCAGCAAGGTTGCCAGGGTCAACCAGAACGCCGATCCGAGCATGCCTAGGGCCCGACGCTATTGAACACAGGCTTGCGATGCGCCACGGTCTTGACCTTTGGCAGACGCGCCGGAAACAGCCGCCGCGCCTCCAGCACGTTGATCCCCACCATCAGCCAGAACAGCGCAATCATCACCAGGGCGAAGCTGAAGTAGTGGTCAAAAAAGCCGCTGACCAGCGCCGACAGAATCCCCGCCGTGCTGCCCAGCCAGATCGCATTGTCCTTGGTCAGGCGGATCGGGCCGATTTCCGGACGGGACTCGCGCCACCAGCGCCAGGTCACTGCGATAAACAGCAGCATGCTGATCACCCCGGTCTTGTAGACGAAATTCAGCCACAGGTTGGAAATCCCCAGCAGGTGCGTACCCGGCACCGGAGGGTCAACCTTGAAGCCAATGCCCAGCGGGTAACTGGCCACGGCCTGGGGGAACATGCGGTATTCGTCAAAGCGCACTTCCGTACTCGCGTTCTGCGCCGAAAAGATCGTCGCCAGGCGTTCCTGCAGCGGTGGATACGACACTACCAGCGCCGCCGCCAACGCCACGCCGATCATCAGCAAACGCCCGGTGTACGGCACCCGCCGCGACGCCATCCAGATCAGCACCAGCGCCAGGCTGACCATCGCCCCCCGGCTGCTGGCCAACAGCAGGGCCGCCGCACCCAGGCAGGCAACGCCCAGGCCGAGACCGCGTTTCCAGCCGGTGTTGGTGATGCCATAGCAGAACGCCAATGGCAGCAGCAGCGCCATGATCCCGCCGGTGGCATTCGGGTGCATCCATGGCGAACCCATCCGCGAGGCCATGGCACCCAGGCCCAGGGACAGGGTGTCGAGGCTGCCGTAGTTCATCAGGGTCAGGATCGGCAACATGCCCGAGGCCGAGCGCGAGCGGATAAATACACCGATGGACATCACCAGCATCGCCAGTGTGCCCAGCAACAAGGCGATCACCAGGGCTTCGCGGTTCTTCTGTTCAACCAGCAGCTTGGCGGCGAGGAACAGCACCGACAGGTTCAGCAGCCAACGCAACCAGTTCGCCACGCCGCTGGCCTCGGCGGTGATGCTGACCTGGCCGACGATAAACGGCACCACTGTGAAGATCATCAGCCACATCAACATGCGGTCGGTAGGGCGCCGCGACAGCGGTGGGGCGGCCGGCAGGCGCGAGAGGAAACCGTGCCAGATCACCGCCGCCCAGGTCAGGGCGATCAGCGCCTCACTGACCGTACTGCGAATCCCCAGGTTGAGGGTGGAGTAGGGCATGAACGTCGCCACCAGGGCGAACAGCAGCAGTCCCCAGAACGGGAACCGCAGAATCGTCACGGCAGCGGCCAGGCCGATCACTGCCAGCACGGCCTTGACCGGGGAAAGAAACAGGATCAACCCACCAAACAGCAGGCCGAAGACGATGGCGACGAGGCTACCCAGTGAGATTCTCAATTCAATTCCTCGATCAGTTCGGCCAGGCGCCGACGGTAGGCCTGGTGGTTGAAGCGTTCGGCCCAGCTGCGTAACTGTTCAGGTGGTTGTTCGACGGGTTGGTCGGCCAGGTGCAGCATCAATTGCACCAGCGCCGCGCCGTCCGTGGGTGAAAACCGCGGTGCCAGCGGCGGGGTGATTTCGTCCAGCGAGGTACCGCTGGCCACCGCCACCGGAGTGCCGACGCTCAGGGCTTCGATCACCGGCAAGCCAAAGCCTTCCGCGTAGGAAGGCTGCCACAGGCGCAAGGCCTTGCGGTAGAGCCCGTGCAATTCAGCGTCGGATACGCCGCTCAAGGCGCGTATCCCCGGGTAGTTGCGTTGTGCTTCGGGCAAATGCTCCAGGCTGCCCACCAGCACCAGTTCCGGCACGCTCGGCGACTGGCTGCGCGCTTGCTGCCAGGCGTCCACCAGGAACGGCACGTTCTTGCGCAATTCCCGGGTACCCACCAGCAGCCAGTAGCGCTCGGGCAGTTGCCGGGCCGAGAGGTCCGCCGGCAGTCCGACAAAACCCACCACCTGGTTGGGCAACACGCGAATCTTGCCTGCCGCCTTGGGAAACAGCCGCGCGGTTTCGTCGGCACTGTACTGCGAAGGCGTCCACACCCGGTCTGCCGTGTGCACCGCATAGGTGATCGACAGCCGATCACTGGCCTTGTAGATCAGCGCCTTCAGGCGGTTGGCGTGATAGTTGTCCAGGGTGATCTGAAACAGGTCATGCAGCAGCACCACGGTGCGCAGGCCCTGGGGTTTGGGCGGCAGCGGCAGGCCCATATTGAAGGTGCTGATGTACACATCGATGTGCTCATTGCGCAGCGCCTTGGGCAGGTAGCCCGCCTCGAAACGCAGGCGCTGGTGCGGCTGGTGCATGGCGGTCTTGGCGCAGCCCCAGTCCGGGCAATGCACGTTCAGGCGCAGCTCATCCCCCAGCGGCGCGACGCTGAAGCGTTCGAGCTCGATGCCGGGCAGGGTGCGCAGGGCATCTTCCAGGGCGTACACCTGGCGACTGATGCCTGATTGCGGCGAGGTGCCGACGGTGCGGTAATCGAGGCCTATGCGCATGCCGGCTCCTTTTGGCTCTGGGGCGACAGTTGCGCGTACACCTGCTCCAGCTGGCTGGCGGCGACGCTCCAGTCATGGGCACGGCGCACATAGGCGCGACCGGCTTCGCCCATGGGAGCAGCGACTTCAGGCTGTTGCAGCAGGCGCACCACGGCGTCGGCCAGGCTTTCAGCGGTCTGGCCGCCGAGGTAATCCAGGCCTTCCACCAGGTCCAGGCCGGACACGCCCTGGTCGGTACTCGCCAGCGGCAGGCCGGCGGCCAGGGCTTCAAGCACCTTGAGCTTGGAGCCGCCGCCATGGCGCAACGGCGCCAGAAACACCGAGCAACTCGATTGCAGGGCCAGCAGGTTGGGGACAAAACCCTGCCATTCGATGCGTCCGTCCTTCCAGCGTTCGCGCCAGCTTTCCGGCATGCCGAAACCGCAGACGCTCATGCGTGCGTCGGGGCAGCGGGCCCACACTTTCGGCAGGATCTCATCCAGTGCCCACTCGATGGCATCGACGTTGGGCGCGTATTCGTAGTTGCCCAGAAACAGCACGCGGCGGGTCGTCGGGTCGGGTCGGGCAGCAGCGAAGTGCGCGCAATCCACCCCGTTGACCACCACCGGTACCGGCTTGCCGGCAATATGCGCCAGGGTCTGGGCGTCGGCGTCGGTCACGGCGACCACTTGCGCGGCCTGGCGCATCACCCGGTGCTCCCAGCGGCCGTAGCGCCATTGATCGTAGCGTATGAACGGCAACGCCCAGCCGGGCAGGCGGTCGTAAGTCGCGGCGCCGAGGGACGATTCGACATTGTGCTCGGTCAGCACAAACGGCTGGGAGCGACGGGCCAATGCAGCTTCGTAAGGCTGGAAGGTGTAGGTATGTTCGATCTGCACCACGTCCCAATGCTCGGTCAGCAAGCGCTCGAAGGTGTCCTGCAGTTCACCCGACAGGCCATTCACACTGGCCAGCAACGGGTACGGCGCAAACAGCCCGGCCAGCAGGGTCTTCAGGCTGCGCAGCGGGCGGCGGGGGAGGATGATCACCTGTTCCAGAAAGGCTTCCAGCACCTGGCGATCCGTCAGCGATACCGCATGTTTGTCATGCAGCAGCAAGGTGATCCGATGCCCGCGCGCAGCCAGGCTGCGCAGCAAATGAAACTGGCGCGTCTTGCCGCCGCTGGTAGCGGGCCAAGGCGAGTAGGGCAGGATCCAGAGGATGCGCATGGGTGGCTTCAATCCCATAACAGAATTTGCAGGTTCGGCTTGACCGGTACGTCCAGTCCATTGGTGCCACTCAACGGTGTTTCGGTGCCGCGCAACGGGTCATACAAGGTGGCGGTGGTCATGCCCGGCAAGTGCGCGCTGCCGCCACGGGCCGACCAGAAGAACCACACCTTGCGCCCGTCGGCACGGGACCAGCCGATGCTGAACAGGCCATCGGGCAACTGATCGGCGGTGGGTGGGTCGCCGGGGGTCAATTTGGGCCCGCTCACCTGCAGGAAATTCTGCAGCGCGGTGTACGACGGCTTGGGGTTGGCGTCGATGTCGAGCAAGCCATAACTCTGGTCGCGCACGCTGGCGCGCTGGTCCAGGTCGCTCAGGGTGAACAGGAAGATCTTGTCGAAATCCAGCGCGCTCATCAGCGCGACGCGGCGCACGATGTAGTCGGCCTGGCCCTGGGTGGTGATGAAGTCCTGCACCTCTTTCGGGCCTTTGTAGGTCGACCAGCCCCACTCTGTGCTCCACAGGGTATTCACCCCGGCCGCCCGCAGTTTCTGGTTGAGGGCGCTGGTTTTTTCGACAAAGTCGAGGTTCGACGGCGTGTTGCCTTCGGGCAATTGGGTGTAGGGGTGATAGGACATGATGGTATTCAGGCTCGGCACGCCCAGTTGCAGCAGCCCGTCGAGCATGTTCTGGCCGTTGGGCATTTCGCTGAAGAATGCCATGCCGGCGGCCACCACCGGTTTGTTCGGGTTCACCACCCGCAACGCGGCGGCGGTGACTTGCAACAGGTTCGCATAGCCGGCCGGGTCGGCGGCGGGGCGCCAGAACCCCAGCAGGTTCGGTTCGTTCCACACCTGCCACGCATCTACGCTGGGGTATCGCTGTTCAAGCAATGCCATGCGGTTGGCGAAGATATTCGGGTCCTTGGGCGGGAACTGGTCCTGGTACGGCGAGGAGGCGGGCGCGGTGGTGGCGAACTTCGCCGAGCCCACCAGGTAGAACACCGACTTGATCTGGTTCTGCTGCAGCTTGTTCACCAGTTCGTCGAGGGTCGCGACGTTGTACTGGTTCTCGGCGGTTTCCAGCTGGTCCCAGTGCAGGTCCAGGCGCACCCACTCCAGGCCCAGGGCCTTGAGGCGGTCGATCTGCTTCTGATAACGCTCGGGGCTGAACCACAGGAACTGCGCGTTCACCCCCAGGAAGTCCTTCCACACGACCTCTTTGCTGCCCTTGAGCACATGGCTCTCGGCATCGGCCGGGCGGCCCCAGAGAAAGGCGGTCAAACCCAGCGCAGCGACGACTGCGAGGGTAGCGAGGTAAGTCCGTTTACGCGCCATGGTTGCCTCCTGCAACGGTTTGCTCAAACAGGCTCGCGAACTTCTGCGCGGTCACTGGCCACAACCGTTCGCGGCCTATGGCGGCGGCGCGTGCGGCCCAGTCCGTGGCCATGTGCGGGTTGCGTGCGAGCCGCAGCAGTTGTTCGCTCAAGGCGGCTACATCGCCTTGTGGATAGATGGCGCCATTGCCGCTGGCGACTTCCTCGGCAAACGCCCTGGCATCGGAGGTGATCGCGCCGCGCCCGCAGGCGGCAGCCCAGGACAATGCGCCGCTGGTGCCGCGCTGGCGGCCCAGCAGGCCGAGCTTTTTCGATTCGCGATACGGCAGCACCATCACATGGTGCGCCTGGATCGTCTGCGGGATCTCGCTGGCCGGCAAATTCAGCCGCCAGTCGATGGAGCCTGCCAGGCCGAGTTCGGCAATCTGGCTGTTCAACTGCTCCAGGTAATTGCCGCCTGTGCCAAACGCCATTTCGGCGGCAGTGCCACCGGCCAGGGTCAGGCGCACACGGTCACGCAATTCGGGGGCTTTTTCGAAGGCGGCGGCCAGGGCCTGCAACAGGTCTTCGATGCCTTTGCCACGGTAGATAAAACCGAAATACAACAGGTGCAGCGTGTCCAGCGGCGGCAAGGCCACCGGCGGGATATCCAGGTTGGCGTGGTTGATCACCGCCACCTTGCCCGCGGGCAATTGCATCCGCGCCGTCAGGCAGTCGGCGCCCAGGCGGGTGAGGGTCACCAGCCGGGTCAGGCCCTGGGCGACGTGACGTTCTTCGCGCAGGGTCAAGGGATCGGCCAGCACCACTGCCGCCTGGGGCAATGGGCTGGGCAAGGATTCCAGCAGGTTCAGCGGAAAGGGCAATTGCTCGCGCCGCCAGACCATGCGTTCCGGGTCATGCACCGTGGCGGTCAACGGCAGGGCGGGGTAGGCCTTGCGCAATTCGCGCAGGGCCAGGAACTCCCCCAGCCGCCCACCGCCCAGCTCGGCGTGGACCAGGTCAACACCCTGCCAGTCGAAACCGGCAATGGCTTGCTTGATCGCCGCCGTGCTGCCGACCACGCCCGTCAAGGGCGTAGCCACCTCGACGCCCAGTTGCTCCAGTGCCGTCTTGAAGTGGTTCGCGTAGTCGGCGATCCCGTTCTTTTCCGGCGGCAGGGGAGCGAGCAGGGCGATGCGCATCAGAACGAACCCCGGTATTTGGCGATGGTTTTCAGCACCTTGACCGGTACCTCGAACTTGCGGCGGTTGATGATAATGCCATCGACCTTGCCGAACGCCGTGGTGAGGATCGACAGTGCGTGTTCCACCACCGGTACCGTGCTTTTTTGCGCTTCCACTACCAGCGCAATCAGGTCGGCACGGCGCAGGTTGATGAACGCATCACGATTGTCCAGCAGCGCCGAAGCATCCAGCAGTACCACCTGGCCCGGAATCGCCGGCTCAACCCCGCCGATCCGCACCCGCACGCCGTTCTCTTCCAGCAACTGGCGCAACTGCTCGACGATAAAGCTCACGCCTTCACCGTGCCGTGCCGAGGTCAGCCCCAGGGTCAGGCCCTGTTCGGCAATACGCTCCAGCGGCAGCAACCCATACAGGCGATAGATGCTCGCGTTGAAGGCGTTGGTGCTTTGCGCGGTGCTGGTGTCCAACTCCGGCAGCGTGGTCCACAGCGGCAGGCCGAATTTGCCCTCCACCAGGCCGCCGTCGTGGATCCGTTGATCCAGCAGGTAGCACAGGTAGATCACCAGCAAGCCGACCACGATGGAGAACGGGATCGCCAGCAGCAGCATCAGCAGGGTTTTCGGGAAGACGCGCCCAGGGTTCAGGGTAGCTTCTTCGATCACCGCGATGTTACTGATCTGGCTCTTGTCCAGTTCGCGGTCGATCCGCGATTTTTCCAGGCTGTCGACATACAGCGCGTAGTTTTTCTCGGTGCCGTTCAACTCACGGGCCAGGCGCGCCAGTTCCGGCTCGATGGCCAGGGCGTCCTTGCGCTGGGCTTCCAGTTCAGTCAGTTGCTTCTGCTGTTGCACCAACTGTGTACGCAGCGACTGGTTGCGGCTGGTCTCATCCAGCAGTACCCGTTGCAGGTGGATTTCCAGGGTGTTCGGCGCGCGGTTCTCGGAGCTTTGCACCGTGTCGCTTTCACCGGCGACCTGGGCCTGCATGGCACGGATCGAAGCGTCCAGGGCTTTGACCGGCGGCGCGTTATCCGTATAGGTACGCATCATGTCGGCTTTTTCCAGGAGCTTCTGGTTCAGCAGGCGGCGCAAGTCTTGTTGCTGCGGGTTCAACGCGATCTGGCGAACCGTGGTCACCTCTTTGGGCTGGCCCTTGAGTTGGTCACGGGTGCTCTGCAACGCCACGTCGGAGGAAGCGATCAGCCGAGTGGAGTTGAACACCTCGCCACGCAGCACGTTGATCCGCTCGGACAAGTCTTCCAGGCGATCGGTGATGCTCGAGGCGCCGATGTCGTTCAAGTGCGCGAGGATCTGCTCCTTGTAGCTCTTGATCTGCGCAGCGCTGGAAGACACCTGGCCTTCATAGAACGCATACAGGCTCTTGCGGCCCAACGCCTGGGTGCGCTCGTCGATGTAGGTCTCGACCCAATCCTTGACCACCGCCTGGGCGATTTGCGGGTCATCCCAGCGGAAGCTGATGTCCATCACCGTAGAGCCGATGGCGTGGGTCACTTCGAAGTTTTTCTCCAGGCTTTTCGCCAGGCGTTCCACCGGGGTGGTTTCTTCGACGATGCCAACGGTTTCCAGCACCACTCGCACACCGTCAAATACGGCACTGATGCCTTTCTTGACGTACCACTTGGTGCGCTTCCACACGCCTTCCGGCGGCTGCATCTTGTCCATCACGTCCAGGTAATGCTCGGCCACTGCACGCACGATAGGGCGGCCGGTCAGCAGGCGCTCTTCGTCGACAATCGGGTCGCGCTGGGTGCTCGGCATGACGATTGGCTGACGGTTGTCGACCTCGATCGGCATCGTCGAGTCACGGCCTGGTTTTACCAGCAATCGCGCGGTGGATTCATACTTGGCCGGCAGCAGGAACGCCCCCAGCAAAATGATCACCAGCGCGGCAATCGCCGCCAGTTTGAACTCGTGCTTGAAGATGAAGAACAGACGCAGAAGATCACGAAAAGAACGGATCTCGATCATGGGATGTCGCTCCTTTAGTGGTTCGTGGTGTAGCTGTAGCCCACACCAATGGATTTGGTGAAGGGAATCAGCTGGTTCAGGTAAGTGTCCACGCCTTGGATCCGTTCGCCGACGTTGGACTTGGGTACAAACACCACGTCACCGCGTTGCAGCGCCACGGGCTTGCGGCCCAGTGCGCCGTTCTTCAGGTACTGGCTGAAATCGAGGAAGTAGGCGTGGTAGACGCCTTGGCCATCTTCACGCAGCAGGGCGACCATGCTCGCGTTGCCCACCGAGCTCACGCCGCCGGCACCGAGAATCGCCTGCTCCATGGTCGGGGCCGTGGCGATGGAGACAGCCGACGGGTTTAATACCGCGCCGCCGACGATCACCGTGTTGCCCGGCGCCTGGTTGATGTTCACCGTCACCCGAGGCTCGCGATACACCGGTGCGAGTTTCTGGCTCAGCTCGGCGGCGACTTCCGCCGGCGTGCGCCGCGCCACCTGGATCGGCCCCAGGAAGGGATAGTTGATCTTGCCGTCGTTCTGCACGGTGTACAGCGTCAGCTCGTAAATCGTGCTGACGTTGAACGCCGACAGGGTTGGCATTTCCCCGGCATCGCGGACAATCCGCAACTGGTCGCCGATGCGGATCCGCTCCACCGCCGGTGGCAGTTGGGCCATGCGATCGAGGGCCTGCTTGCCCTCGTCCACCGTCTTGCCATCGGGCGCGACGATCCGCGCGGGCGTATTGCAGGCGGCCAATGCCATCATGGCCAGGACGAGCAAGGTTCGTTTCATCAAAGGGGTCTTCCTGTAGGTCATGATGCTCACCTCCAATAACCGGGGAACATGCTGATGCGCCGCTTGAGGGCGAGGGGGAGCTGGCGCTCCAGATGGCCCAGCCGGTAGCCGAGCAATTTGAACGCGCTGCGCACCAGTACTTCGGGTACGCGGTGCAATGCACCGGCTTCGCGTAACGCTCGAAGCTCGGCCAGTACATAGCGTTTACCTTCACCGCCGGCATCGCCAAAAGCCTGGCGGATCCACGGCTCGCGGCCGTAGAAAACGCCAATGTCGAAGTAGCGGTGAAACTCATCCATGAGACGGTAATCGTGGGAGTGATAGACCAGGGCGGTGGCGGCGTAGCGCACCTTGTAGCCTTCCAGCAGCATGCGGGCGGCGACGTAGGCGTCCTCGCTGCCGATCACATCCGCGGGGAAGCCACCGACGGCTTGCAGGGCGCTGCGCCGGTACACCGAAAACGAATCCGAGCTGAAGCAGGTCTTGATCCCCAGCTCCGGCGCATCAGCCAGGCTTTTGCTGCGGCTTTGCGGCGGGTAATTGAAGTGGCGTGACTGGGCGCCCAGCACGCCGGCATCCGGGTGCGGCAACTGGCGGCCGTAAGCGACGCCGTTGAGCGGGTCCAGTTCCAGTTCGCCCACCAGGTTGGCGAACGTCTCGGGTTCGGCGGGGATCGCGTCCTGGGTCATGACGATCAGCGCGTCGCCGTCGACTTGCTCGCTGGCCCAGCGGCGGGTGCCGCCATGGTTGAAGTCCTTGGCATCGATCACTTCGACCCGTGCGCCGAACTCGCGAAAACGCGCCACGGTGTCATCGCTGGAAGCGCTGTCGACCACCAGGGTTTCGTCCGGTTGCAGAGTTTGCATGCGCAGCGCCGGCAGCAGCCGGTCGAGGTGGCTGGAAGCGTTGCGGGTCGGGATGATCAGGGCGGTACGCATCACTTCTTCACTTCGGCCGGAGCCCGGCCGTAGATGTCGTCAAAACGCACAATGTCGTCTTCGCCCAGGTACTCGCCGCTCTGCACCTCGATCATCACCAGGTCGATGATGCCGGGGTTGGTCAGGCGGTGCTTGTGCCCGGCCGGAATGTAGGTGGACTCGTTGGCGTTGATCAGGAATTCACGGTCGCCGTTGGTAATCATCGCCGCGCCGCTGACTACCACCCAGTGCTCGCTGCGGTGATGGTGCATTTGCAGGGACAAGGAGGCCTGGGGCTTGACCACGATGCGCTTGATCTTGAAGCGGCTGCTTTCTTCCAGCACGGTGTAGGTGCCCCACGGCCGGGTGACGGTGCGGTGCAGGCTGAATGCCGGATGGTCCTGGCGCTTGAGCTCGGCGACGATGTAGCGCACGTCCTGGCTGCGCTTGGCGTCGGCAATCAGGATCGCATCCGGGGTGTCGACGACGATCAGGTCGCGCACGCCCACTGCGCCCAACACGCGCTTGGGCGAGTCGATGTAGCAGTTGTGCACGTCATGCAGGATCGCCTGGCCATTGACCTGGTTGCCGTTGGCGTCGCTGGGGGTGAGTTGGCGCACCGCGTCCCAGGAACCGATGTCACTCCAGCCGATGTCGCAGGGCACCACCGCCACTTGCGCGGATTTTTCCATCAGCGCCACGTCGATCGAGATGTCGGGCGCCGCGCCGAAACCTTCAGCGTTCAGCTCGCGCTGACGGCAACTGTTGTTGTTCAGGCTGTAGCCGTGCTCGAGGGCGGCCTTGGCGGCGTCCAGCACGGCGGGGGCGTGCAGCGCCAGTTCCTCCAGCAATGTACCGGCCTTGAAGCAGAACATCCCGGCATTCCACAGGTGCTTGCCGCCGTCCAGGTAGCCCTGGGCGGTGGCCAGGTCGGGCTTCTCGACGAAGCGCTTGACCCGGAACCCCTGGCCCAGCGCCTCGCCTTGTTCGATATAGCCGAAGCCGGTTTCCGGGTGGTCGGGCTGGATGCCGAACGTCACCAGGTAGCCGGCCTCTGCCAGTTCGCGGGCCTGGGTGACGGCATCGGCGAAGGCGCTTTCATCAAGAATCAGATGGTCGGCGGGCAGGATCAGCAACTGCGCCTCGCTGCCGAAGTTTTCCTGTACATGCAGGGCGGCCACGGCGATGGCGGCGGCGGTGTTGCGCCCGAACGGCTCCAGCAACAGGTCAAGGGCCAGATGGGCCTTGTTGACCACGCGGTAGTCATCGAGGGTGCGAAACAGCAGGTCGCGGTTGGTCACCGTCAGCACGCTTTCCACGCCCGGCAGGTGACTGGCCCGCAGGAAGGTCTTCTGCAGCAGGCTCTGGTCATCACGCATGCGCATGAAAGGCTTGGGCATGTTTTGCCGCGACACCGGCCACAGCCGGGTGCCCGAACCACCGGAAATGATGCAGGGAATCAAGCCGTTGAGGGTGTTCATCAATAGACTTCCTTGGTCGAAAGGACGGCCGGGACCGTCATGAAAACGATGTACAAGTCGAACCACACCGACCACTTCGAGATGTACTCCAGGTCGTACTCAACGCGTTTCTGGATCTTGAACAGGGTGTCGGTTTCACCACGATAGCCGTTGATTTGCGCCCAGCCAGTGATGCCCGGTTTTACCCGGTGGCGCGAGCTGTACTCGCTCACGGCAACTTCGTAGGGCACGCCGGCGGCCTTGGTCGCGGTGGCATGCGGGCGCGGGCCGACCATCGACATGTTGCCCAGCAGCACGTTGAACAGCTGCGGCAGCTCATCGATGCTGGTCTTGCGAATGATCCGGCCCACGCGGGTGATGCGCGGGTCGCCGCGGGTGGTCTGGCGGTCGGCGTTGAAGTCGCTCATCTCGGCATACATCGAGCGGAACTTGAACACCCGGATCACGTTGTCGTTGTAGCCAAAACGGTTCTGGCGAAACAGCACCGGGCCCTTGGAATCGAGCTTGATGGCAATCGCCGTGATCAGCATGATCGGCGACAACGCCACCAGGCCCAGGGTCGCCAGAATCAGGTCTTCGCAGCGCTTGATAAACGGCGACCAGCCCCGCAGCGGCACATGGGAGGTGTTGAACATCAGGATGCCGCCCACATCGGTGATGCGGCTGTGGCCATAACGCAGGGCGGCCATGTCGGGCACCAGCATCACGTTGACCGACATCTGCCGCAGGCGCTTCACCAGCCCGTTGATCCGCTGTTCGGCGGCCCAGGGCAGGGTGATCATCACCTGGTTGACCTGCTCGGAGCGGATCAGCTTTTCCAGGTCGCGCGTGTTGCCCAGCAGCGGCAGGTTGCTCAGTTCCTTGGGGATGCGCTCGGTGCGGTCGTCGATAAAACCGATCAGTCCGGAACGGATATCGCCGTTGCGCTGCAAGTGGTCGGCCACGTGCACGGCGGTGTCGGTGAAGCCGAGGATCACCGTGCGTTGCAGGTATTTGCCGCTGGCCATCAGGTTGCGGAACAGGCGCAGCATCACCATCCGCTCCAGCCCGAACAACGCAAGGCTGGTGATAAACCAGAACGCCAGGTTGCGCGGGCTCAACTGCGGGAACATCAGCAGAATCTGGTACATGAACAGCAGGATGCAAAAGGCCGCGGACCAGGCCACCAGCATGGTGCGAAACCGCAGGCGGTTGCTGAACAGCTCCTCGGAGTAAACCCCCATGGCCTGGAACAGAATGATCGTCAGGATCGCGAAAAACAGCAGCAAGCCGAGAAAGTGCGCGCGCAGTTCGGGGGCCATCGGGTCTGGATAAAACAGCAGGATCAGTGCTGGGAAAACGGCGGTGAGGCCGTGCATCAATTTTACGAAAACAACAAAGAACTCAATGAAACCAGCCCGGGTCAAAAACAGGCTGTCGACTGACGACTTCTCGCGCATAAAAACATCCCTCATTGCACACCAGGGCTTCCTTGTTCGGCTGCTCATCCATAAAGGCAGGGCTTGCTTTATAAGTGGCGCCAGACGAACGGTTACTTCGCTGGGTAATACGCAATTACCTATCTATCTGCAGGGAATTTGCGGGGTAATGGCTAAATGATGGTTCCCTTTTCGTCGCTCGTCAAGGTTTTGACTTTTTTATAAGACCTTCGGTCTAGACACGTCAGGTGCTCTTCCGCGTGACAGTTTGTTGACTGTCTTGGTCGGATTTCCGGGTTTTCCCGGAACAAAATGCTGGCGTTTTGGAGTGTAGGAACAAATTTGGGAAATTTCCTGCGGCTGAGGAAAACCTTTTTTTGACGGAGGTCGGATGCGGGGTTTTTCGGGGACAAGCGATGAGTGGTGAGGACGTGAGTCCGTCACCACATTGAGGCGGTACTAACCTTAAAAATTGCCTTTCAAACTGACGGTAAAGTTGCGCGGTTCGCCGTAGAAATTACCCCAGTCGGCCGTTCCCACCGTCTGATAGTAATTTTTGTCGAAGAGATTGTTACCGTTCAGCGCCACCGTCCATGTGTCATCAACCCGGTACGCCAACCGCGCATTCCATACCGCATAACCGGCTTGTTCCAGTTTGATGCCTTGAATTCGGTAGTTGCTGCTCTGGGCGTTGACGCCGGTGCCGACGCTCCATTTCGACAGTGTGCCGTCCAACTGATAATCGCCCCACAAGCGCAGCATGTGTCGCGGCACGTAGCTGTTTGCAACCGCGCCAATGGCGGCGCTGTTGATGTTGTTGAGGTTCTTGGTCTGGGTGTAGGTATAGCCGCCCGCCACTTGCAAGCGTTCCAGCAACTCGCCACTCAACTCGGCTTCGACACCCTGTGCGCGAACCTTGCCAGTGTCGGTGTAGCAATAGCCGTCTGCCGAGGTACCGCACTGGGTGGTGTAGTCGGTTTCGGCGGCGTTTTTCTCGATAGCGCGGAACAATGCCAGCGAGCTGTTGAGGCGCCCCTCAAACCATTCTCCCTTGATGCCCAGTTCGTAGTTTTCGCCGATTTTGGGCTTGAGGGCAGCGCCGGTCACCGTGGCGTTGGAGCTTTGTGGCTGGAAGATATCGGCGTAGCTGGCGTACACCGAAAGGTTGTCGTCGAGGTCATAGATCACCGCGGCGAACGGCGTGACTTCACCGGTTTCCTTGGTGCGTGCGTCCTGCAGGGCCCATTCGCCCCAGGCGAGGTTATTCGACTGGCGGCGGTTTTCGAACCAACTGACGCGACTGCCGAGCACCACCATCAA
This sequence comes from Pseudomonas sp. Ag1, assembly GCF_000278565.1. Classification (NCBI taxonomy): domain Bacteria; kingdom Pseudomonadati; phylum Pseudomonadota; class Gammaproteobacteria; order Pseudomonadales; family Pseudomonadaceae; genus Pseudomonas; species Pseudomonas sp. Ag1. The sequence continues at coordinate 98,841 of NZ_AKVH01000095.1, read as the reverse complement.
TGGCTCGGCCAGCCTCAGGCGCAAAGTGGCGTAGGTACCGTACTGGGTGGCGGTTTCCTTGACAGTGCCGCCCCGGTACATGTTGGGCCAGAAGGTATCGTTGGCGGGCTGCGGGAAGTGGTGGTTGGGCAGGAAGATACTTTGCCGGTCGGGCAGGCTCCGGATCGCGTAGACGTCGTCCTGGGTGCCACGGCTGCCATTGGCGCCGATGATGAGTTCATGCTGCAAACCGAATGCTTCGAACTTACCGTCCAGGTAGGCATCCAGTCCGAAATCCCGGTGGTCGTAGTCAAACAGCGCGGCGTACATCTCGGCGGTTGGCGCCGGGTCACCGTACTTCACGGTGCCTTGGCTGGCGGCGTATTTGATGTCTTGCAGGTTGCGGCTGTTCACCGCCGTGACCTTGAGTTGCCAGTCGTCGTTGAAGTGGTGGGTGAGGTCGGCAAACAGCGTAGTGCGTTGGCTCTGCCAGTCGTTCCAGGCCTGGCCCAGGCAGGTGGAACGGCTCAGGCCGATGCTCTTGCCGTCGCTGTAGCGCGGCACACCGCCCCAGCAGGGCGTTGCATCGACATCTTCGTAGCTGGCACCGATGCCCAGGGTGGTGTCGGGCGAGAGGTCAACATCCAGTGCGAGGTAGACAGCTTGGTCCTGGCGCTTGGAGACGTCCATGTACGAGCCACGGTTCTGTTGGCTGACCACGGCGCGGCCGCGTACGGTGCCGCTGTCATTGAGCGGGCCGCCGGTATCGACGTCGGCGCGGTAGTTGTCCCAGGTGCCGGCAGACAGCGACAGGCTGGTGGTGGGTTTGTCTTGTGGCCGCTTGCGCACGAAGTTCACCGCACCACTGGCGGTGCCGGCGCCCTTGAGCATACCGGCCGCGCCCTTGAGCACTTCCACCCGGTCATAGATCGCCATGTTGGCGGTGAAGCTGTCGGCCTGTACGTAGTCTTTGCCGATGTCCAACGGCACACCGTCGAACTGGTATTGGCCGAGCATCTTGAAACCACGGGAATAGAAATACTTGCCACCCATAGGTGAGTCGTAGGTGGTGATACCCGGGGTGTGTTCCAGTAATTGATCGATGGTGGTGATGTTCTGGTCGTCGATCAGCTTGCGGGTCATGACGCTGACCGATTGCGGTGTTTCCCGCAGGCTGTGGGCGCCCTTGCCGATGGTCACTGCGCCGGTGGTGTAGGAACCGCTGCCGTCAGTGGTGACGCCGAGGTGTTCGCCGGTCACGGTGGTGGCACCCAGGTTCAGCGCGCCGGTGTCCGCGACTTGCGGCAACAGCAGCCAGGTGTTGTTGCTCTGGCGTTGGGCTTGCAAACCCTGGCCCTGGATCAATTGGCTCAAGGCCTGTTGGCTGTCCAGTGCGCCGTTGAGGCCGGGGCTGGTCTTGCCGGCGACGCTGGTGGCGTCATAGGACAGGCTGATACTCGCCTGGCGCGCAAACTGGTCGAGCACCGTGGCCAATGGGCCGGGTGCAATGTTCCAGTCACGGGCCTGGGTGTCGCTGACAGGCGTTTGCGCCATGACCGCCAGGGGCAGGGCGCTGCCGTTCAGGCAGGCACCGAGCAGGGCGGCGTGCACCGCATGCTTGAGGGGAGAACGCTTGGAGGGGAACGCTTGCATGACCGCGGAATGCTCCTGAAGGAAGTGGACAGAATCGGCCTGTTGATCGGCCTTTCCTTACAGGTCGAGCGAAGATGAGAATTCACCTCATTTATTTTCGGAAGGTCATGCACGAGCGGCGACGGTCACCCAATAACGGCTGCGATAGGTGATGTTCACCGACAGTGCCTGTGCCACCAGGGTCAGGACCTGATCGGTATCGTCCAACTGGTAAGTCCCGGACACACGCAGGCCGGCGACCGCTTCGCTGCAGCGCACCAGCCCAGTGCGGTAACGGCTCAGCTCCGCGAGGAAATCGTCCAGACGCATGTTGTGAGCGCTGATCACACCGTCGCTCCAGGCCCAGGGATCCAGGCCCGTGGTGGCGGGTGGACGCAAGCCGTTTCGATCAAACAGCACCTGCTCGCCGGGCTGTATCACCCCACGTGCGCTGGCCTGATGGCTGTCGGCGAATACCGCGACGCTGCCTTTTTGCACGGCGAGCAAGGTGCCGTGGGGCTCCTCGCGCACCATGAACCGGGTGCCCAAGGCGCGCAGATAACCGTCGCGGGTTTGCACCCAGAAGGGCCGTGGCGCTCTACCGTCGGCGCCCATGTCGATCAGGATTTCACCCTGGCGCAACTGCACCAGACGCCTTTCGGTGTTGAAGACTGTGTCGATGGCGCTGGCACTGTTGAGCTGGATACGGCTGCCATCGTCGAGGGCGACCCAACGCCGCTCTCCGGTGTCGGTGCGGTAATCGGCCAGCAGGCCGGGCAATGGCGTGTAGTCGCGGCCGAACCAAGTCAGCCCTGCGGCACCGGCGAACAGCCCGAGCAACTTCAACCCTTCACGGCGGCTGATGCGTTGGCGGGCACCTTGCAAGGCATGGCGGCCGACCTGTGCCGGCAACTGCGCAAACTCGTCACTCATCGACGAGACCCGTTGCCAGGCCTGCTGGTGATCGCCACTGGTTTCAAGCCAGCGTTCGAAGGCAGCGGTGGTGGCGTCATCGGCAATATTGAACCGCAGCTTGATCATCCACTGGATCGCCTGGTCCACCAATGGCGGATTAGCCTTCGGCATAACGCAACCGATAACAGGCATGCAGTGCCTTGGCCAGGTCGCGCTCCACGGTGGCCTTGGACACCCCCAGGCGCTGGGCGATCTGTTGGCAGGTCAAGCCGTCCAGTTGCGCCAGCAAAAACGCTTCGCGCACCCGTGGCTTGAGTTGGTCCAGCAGGCGGTCGATGCGCTCCAGGCTGTCGAGGATCAGCAGGCGGGTTTCTTCCGACGGCACCTCGACTTGCGGGAAATGCGCGAGACTCTCCAGATAGGCACGCTCCAGTTCGCGGCGGCGATACTGGTCGATCATCAGGCTGCGGGCGATGCTGCTCAGGTAGGCCCGGGGTTGCAGCAAGGCTTGCTGCTTGCGCGCATTGAGCAGGCGCACGAAGGTTTCCTGCGCCAGGTCGGCGGCGTGCTCACGGCAGCCCGTACGCCGGCTCAACCAGCCGCGCAGCCAGGAATGATGGGCATGGTAGAGCTGGCCGATGGCGGCATGATCCAGTGGGTGGTCGCTCGACATGGGCATCCTGGCGCGGGCGTCTTAATTGATAACGGTTCGCATTCTATGCGTTGGCCAGAGGATTGGGCAATCGTTGCCGCGTGGATTTGGCCGGATGCACAAACCCACACAGGCTTGACGGGGTTGCGGCTAAGCCTTGCGCAGGTGCAAACACTCAATCGAGCGGTCGACGGTGGTCTTGGCAATTTCCAGCAAATGCCACACCGCCAGCAACTTTGCCCGCTCGGGGCTTTGCAGCAGTTCGCCGCAGTCGAGGGCGGTGGCCGAGGCGCTGCTGAGCAGGCTGGCGGTGTAGAGCAGGGAGTCTTCGAAGCTCAGGTCTTCGTTGACGGTATGGAAGCCCTGGGAGGGCAGGTAATGTTCGAGGGCGCGATTGAAGGCAGCGCGGTTTTTGAGCAGGTCGATGGGTGGGTCGGGGACGGGTTTATTCATGGTGTAACTCCTTTTCGGTTAAGGAACCGACCCCTTCGCGACTAAACGTAGGGTGGCGGCTGTACGCAGGTTAGTCGACCGGCCGAAAAGGAAAAACCGGCGCACCCGAAGGTGCCCTGCGCACAGCCACCATAAAACCTCATGATGGGACATGCGCCTTTTCGGATCCGGGCGACTAAACCCGATCACTGATGAGCAGTGACGGGGCGAAGACTAGCCACCGGTTCCGGCAGGCACAAGGCCGAAAGATTGTCTCGGAAATGTCCCGCAAATCAAAGGGATTTACCCTGCTGGCCCTTTATTCATATCCGAATTGCCTCGCGAATTTTCCCCAAGGCTATTCTCAACGTCGCCAAGTCAATCGACCCCAGCGCCACCCGCAACGCATGCGGCACATGGGCCGTACAGGCAAACGGCTCGGCACTGGTGACCCGCACACCCTGGCCCTCAAGCGCAGCCACCACTGCATCCGCCCGCAGACCTTCCGGCAACACCAGCCACAGGTAATACGACGCCGGATGCGCAATCACCTCACACCCTCGCAAGACCTCCCGGGCCAGCGCCTGGCGTTGGCGCGCATCCTGGCGCTTGTGCTCTTCCAGTGCATCCACTGCACCGGATTCTATCCAGCGGCACGCCAGGTTCACCGTGAGCGTCGGCGTGCTCCAGGTCGAGACACGGATCGCTTGCTCCAGCGCCGGCACCCACGCCTTGGGCGCGACGATAAATCCCACCCGCAACCCCGACGCCACACTCTTCGAAAGGCCAGACACATACACCGTGCGCAGCGGCGCATAAGTAAACAACGGCTTCGGTGCGGGCTCGGCGAGAAAGGCGTAGGCGCCGTCTTCGATCAGTAGAAAATCGTAGCGTTCAGCCAACGCTGCAAGGCGCTCGCGGTCGGCTTCACCCATCACCGTGCCCAGCGGATTGTGCAACGTGGGCATGCAATAAAAAGCCCGCACCGGGCGCCGTTTGCACAATGCCTCCAGCGCATCCAGATCCGTATGCCCAGCCGGTTGCGGCAGCGGCTCCAGGTCGATGCGCTGGGACTGGGCCAGGGTTTTCAACCCGGGATACGTCAGCGCATCCACCGCCAATACATCCCCCGGTTGCAGCAGCGCCATCAGGCTGACGGCGAGGCCTTGTTGCGCACCGTTGACGATCAGCACTTGCTCGCCACTCACGCGAATCTGCCGATTGCGCAGGTGCCGCGCGGCGGTCTGTCGTTCATGGGCGCGTCCACCCTGCGGCGCGGAATGCAGCAGCGCATCGAGGTCGCCCGAGGCGGCAATGGCACGCAAACCGTCGCGCAGCATCTCGGCCTGGCCCGGCAACGAGGGGTAGTTGAGGCTCAGGTCCACGGTGCCCGGTTGCAGCGGTTGTTGCACCAGGCCCATGCCCCGCAGCAACGTGGTGTCGCGCACAAACGTCCCGCGTCCCGGTTCACCCACCACCAGGCCGCTGGCCTCCAGTTCGCTGTACACCCGCAAGGCAGTGGCGAGGGCGATGCGATGGCTGTTCATCAGGCTACGCAGGGTCGGCAACTGGGTGCCCGGCGGCAACTGTCCGGCGCGAATCCGCGTGGCCAGTTCATCGACGATCAGTTTGTAGCGGACCTGAGCCATGGTGCGTTCCCGTGTAAAGCGTATCTAGATCAATTTTTTGTTTGTATCAGGTGAGCTGATTAATCTACAGGCTTTCCCGGTGGATGGCTTGAGCATGATCGACCTCGCAACCCTGGCTGTGTTCTCTGGCGCAGTCCTGCTGCTGTTGTTATCCCCGGGCCCGAACATGGCCTTCGTCATCAGCCACGGTGTGACCTATGGCTGGCGTGGCGGGGTGGCATCCGGGTTGGGCATCAGCGTGGCGGACCTGCTGCTCACGGCACTGACCGCAACCGGCGTGACCGCTCTGGTCGCCAGCTGGCCGCCGGCCTTCGACCTGATTCGCTACGCCGGGGTGTTGTACCTGCTGTGGCTGGTGTTCAAGACCCTGCAGAAAACGCCCGCCCTGGACACGGCCCACGTCAGCCGCGTGCCGCTGGGCCGGGTGTTTGTGCGGGCCATGCTCAACAGTTTGCTCAACCCCAAGGCGCTGCTGTTTTTCATGGTGTTCCTGCCGCAATTCGTCAGCCCCGAGGCGGGCCCCATCGCGCTGCAACTGGTGCAACTGGGGATGATCCTGACGCTGATCAGCGGTGTGTTTCATGCCGTGCTGGGGATTTTTGGCGGGGCGGTTAGCCGGTTTTTTGCCGGCAAACCGGGGAGCGCAGGCTTACAGAAATGGGGCCTGGCAACCGTGCTGATGGTGCTGGCCGTGCGCTTGGCATTGATGTCTCGCCCGACGTGAAACATCACTCATAAAAGGACGTTACCCATGTATATCGCAGCCTTTATCTACAAGCCCGGCGAACGGGATGACGAGTTCCAGCGCCTCACGAATCTGATCGACGCACTGGCAGCAAGGCTGCCGGGATACGTGGGGGCCGAGTCGTGGCGTTCGGCGGATGGCGGGTTGATCAACGCCAGTTATTACTGGCGTGACGAGGCCTCCATTCGCGCCTTTGCCAGCCACCCGACCCACCTGGAAGCCAAGCGCCTATACCGCCGCTGGTACGGCGGTTATCACGTGGTGATTTCCAAAGTGGAGCGGGCGTATGGGGACGGCACCATCGGGCATCTGGTGCCCGCCGACCGCCACGGACGGGCGAACGCTTAACCCAACCTGGCCGCCGCCCGTGCCACGATTTCAGCCCGGGTCTTGCGCGACTCGGCGGTGCGCTTGCAGGCTTCTTCCAGTACATGCGACGGTGCGGTTTCCGGCCGGCCGGCATTGAACGGCGGCGCCGGGGCGTACTCAATCTGCAACTGCACCAGTTGCGCTGCCGCCTCGCTGTACAGCTCGGCGGCCAGGGTCAGGGCAAAGTCGATCCCGGCGGTAATCCCGCCACCGGTCAACAGGTTGCCGTCACGCACCACGCGCTCCTGCACCGGGATCGCACCGAGCGGTGCGAGCAGGTCGTGGTAGGCCCAGTGAGTGGTCGCGCGACGCCCGCGCAGCAAGCCCGCGGCACCCAGCACCAGGGAGCCGGTGCACACCGATGTCACATAGCGCGCGGTCTGGGCCTGTGTCTTGAGAAACGCCAGGGTCTGCTCATCCTCCATCAATGCCCCGACGCCAGAACCGCCGGGCACGCAAATCACGTCCAGCGTCGGGCACTCGTCATAAGTGATGCTGGGGGTAAACACCAAGCCGGTGCTGGAGGTGACCGGCGCGAGGTCCTTCCACACCAGATGCAGCTTCACATCCGGCAGCGATCCCAACACGTCGTAGGGCCCGGTGAGGTCCAGTTGCTGGATGCCGGGGAACAACAAAAAGCCGATCTGCAAGGTCATGGGGACTGCTCCTGATAAAGGGATGGACGGCTTCACTCTAGTCACCTAGGCTTTGGCGCATACGCCATTGAGCCCACGAATTACGCCAACATGCCCAGAATCATCAACGTACTCGCCTTTCCCAATGTGCAGGTGCTCGACGTCACCGGGCCCTTGCAAGTATTTGCCTCGGCCAATGACCTGGCGCGCCAGCAGGGCTTGCCGTTGCCCTATGCGGTCAGTGTGATCGCCGCGCAGGCCGAGCCGGTGATGACCTCGGCGGGCCTGGCCCTGGTGGCCGAGCCACTGCCGCCTGCCGATGCTCCGTGCGACACACTGGTGATTGCCGGCGGCTGGGGGGTGTACGGTGCCGCCGAAGACCCGGCGCTGGTGGACTGGGTTCGGCAAAAAGCCACCCAGGCCCGACGCATGACTTCGGTGTGCACCGGCGCCTTTCTGCTGGCCGCCAGCGGTTTGCTCGACGGCTGCCGCGTGGTGACCCACTGGACGCGCTGCGAAGAACTCGCGCGCAAGTACCCACAGCTGACGGTGGAGGCCAATCCGATTTTCATCCAGCAGGGCAACCTGTGGACCTCCGCCGGCGTGACCGCCGGTATCGACTTGTGCCTGGCGCTGGTGGAGGAGGACCTGGGTCGCGCCGTGGCCCTGGAAGTGGCGCGGCACCTGGTGGTGTTTCTCAAGCGCCCCGGTGGGCAATCGCAGTTCAGCGTGACGTTGTCCCTGCAAAAGGGCGGTAGCCGTTTTGCGGAGCTGCACGCCTGGATCGCCGAACACCTGAACCTGGATTTGAACGTTGCCACACTGGCCGCCCAGGCAGGCATGAGCGAGCGCAGTTTCGTGCGCCACTACCGCAGCGAGACCGGCCAGACCCCCGCGCGGGCGGTCGAGTTGATTCGCGTGGAGACCGCCCGCCGGCAATTGGCGGACAGCAGCGCGTCGATCAAGCGCATCGCCGTGCACTGCGGCTTTGGCTGCGAAGAAACCATGCGCCGCAGCTTCCTGCGAGCGGTATCGATCACGCCCCAGGCCTATCGTGAACGGTTTTCCTCACCCGGTTGAAGCGAAGCCTGTTTGAACGAATAGGTACGTTTTTGTATCAAGGTGCTATGTTACTCACAGTCCATTGCGCAGTGTCTTGATCCCAGGCCTCTACGTCGCGGTTTTGAACCTTCCCGGCGTGCGCACAGCTCATGAATTCACTACCTCCTGTCCTTGTCGAACTACGTGCGGCGACCGCTGCGCTGCACCGACGCCTCGATACCCGTCTGCCGTTTTCCCGCATGGACCTGGCGTTGTACCGCGAGTTGATGAGCGCCTACTACGGCTTCTATCAACCGCTGGAGCGAGCCCTGGCGCCGTGGGGTGAAATCATCCCTGACCTGGAATGGGGACGGCGCAGCAAAACCCCGTACTTGCAGGCTGATTTGCGGGCGCTGGGCCTGGAAAACCTGCAGATCGATGCCTTGCCGATATGCCCCGAACTGCCCGCCATCACCAACGTGGCCCAGGCCTTGGGCGCCCTCTATGTGCTGGAAGGCGCCACCCTCGGCGGCCAGGTGTTGCGCGACCTGATCGAGATCAAGATTGGCGTGGGCTCCACCAATGGCGGCGCGTTCATGAATGTGTACGGGGCCGAGACCAGCGCCCTGTGGCAGCGCTTTATGGCGTGCCTTGACCCGCTGCGAACCGCGTACGAGCGCGTGGAGGCGGTGAAGGTCGCCGAGTCGACCTTCCTGTGTTTCGAGCAGTGGCTGGACCGCTGCGGGGTGCTGCGATGACCACGGTCGATACGCTGATCGACGATTGCGCCAGCGAGCCCATCCATATCCCCGGCTCGATCCAGCCTCACGGGTTGTTGTTGACGCTGAGCGAACCGGCGCTTGAGGTGCTGCAAGCCAGCAGCAACCTGAGCGTCGCGCTGGGCCTGGACGCGCAACGCCTGTCGGGCCAGGCGCTGGCCAGTGTGCTGGGCAGCGAAGCGGCAGTACAGGTGAGTCGTGCCCTGGCAGACCTGGACGCCTTTGAGGAGGACGTGCATCAACTGACGCTGGATGGCTACGCCTACGACATCCTGCTGCATCGTCATCAAGGCCTGCTGTTTCTCGAACTGGAGCGGAGCCTCACGCTTGAGCACAGCGCTGTGAAGCAGCTGTCCCGAACGCTGCGCCGCTTGCAGTCGGCCAAGACGCTCGACAGCTTGTACCAGATCAGCGTGACCGAGATTCGTAGCCTCACCGGTTATGACCGGGTCACCTTGTACCGCTTCGAGCAGGAAGGCCACGGCAAAGTGATTGGCGAGGCCCTCAGCGACGGCATGCAGCCGTACCTGGGATTATGTTTTCCCGCGTCGGACATCCCGCCCCAGGCACGCGAGCTGTACCGGCTGAACTGGATCCGCGCGATTCCCGACGCCGAGTACCAGCCGGTGCCGATCCTGCCGGCCCTGCGCCCCGACAACGGCCAGCCCCTGGACCTCAGCTTCGCCGTGTTGCGCAGCGTGTCCCCGGTGCACTGCCATTATTTGAAGAACATGGGCGTGCGTTCCTCCATGAGCATTTCGCTGCTCAAGGACGACCAGCTCTGGGGCCTGATCACCTGTGGTCACCGTGAGCCGTTGCGCGTGCCCCATGAACTGCGCACGGCGTGCACCAGCATCGGCCAGTTGTTGTCGATGCAGATCACGTTGCTCCAGGAGCAGCAGGAGCGCCGCCAACAACGTGACAAGGCCGCCATGGTCGAAGAGTTGGTCGCCGCCATGACCGCGGACCAGTGCGATGTGATGGAAAGCCTGTTGCCCTATGCGCAAACGCTGCTGAACCTGACCGCCGCCGGTGGCCTGGCGATACGGGTGGAAGAGCGCCTGCATGTGTTCGGCGTTTGCCCTGCACGTGCTGAAATCCACGCCTTGTACCAGTGGGTGCGCGGACAGGGCAAAGGCGTGGTGTACAGCCATCAATTGTCGGTGGACTTTCCCCCGGCGGCGGCCTACCAGGCCCATGCCAGCGGCCTGTTGGCGTTCTGCCTGCCCAAGCCGGTGGACAACGCGGTGATGTGGTTTCGCCCGGAGGTCCAGTCCTCGGTGGAGTGGAGCGGCCAGCCGGTCAAACATCAGGAACCGGGCAGCACGACCTTGAGCCCGCGCCTGTCGTTTGAGTTGTGGAAGCAGCAGGTCGATGGCAAGGCGCTGTATTGGTCGCTGTCGGAGCTACAGGCGGCGGAGAGCCTGCGGCGCAATGCCCTGGAGCATGACCTGGCGCGCCAGGTGCAACGCGAACATGCTGCGGTGCGGGCGCGTGACGAGCTGGTGGCGGTGGTCTCCCATGACCTGCGCAGCCCGCTGACCATCCTGCTGATGCAATGCGGCATGATGCGCAGCATGGTGCCCGCCGAGGACAACAAGGCGAACCGGCGCCTCTCCACCGCGATTGAAACCATGCAAAACGCCACCGCCCGCATGAACACGCTGCTGGAAGACCTGATCGATATTTCGCGCATCGAGGCCGGGCGCTACAGCGTTTCGCTGCAACGGCTCGATGTGGCGGCAACCCTGGACCAGATCTGTTCGATGTGGCAACCGCTGGCGGCGGCCAAGGGTTTGGACCTGACTTGGCGCTCAGTGGACGGGCTGAGTGCCCAGGCCGACCCGGAGCGCTTGTTCCAGGTGTTTTCCAACTTGCTGGGCAACGCCCTGAAATTCACCCCGGTGGGCGGAGTGATCGAGGTGATTGCCGAGGCGGCGGGGGACGAAGTGCTGTTTCGGGTATGCGACAACGGCATCGGCATCGACCCGGCGCAGTTGCCGTATATCTTCGACCGCTACTGGACCTCACGCGAGGGCAACCCCACCGGCAGCGGGCTGGGGTTGTACATCTCCCACGGCATCGTCGAAGCCCACGGCGGCACCCTGTGGGCTGAAAGCGTGGTGGGGCAGGGCAGCGTGTTCAGCTTCAGGATTTCGGCTGGGGGCTGAGGCTCAGCAGCTCGAAAATCGCCTCAAGGGTTGCCTGGGGCGCCTCCTGGGGAATGTTGTGGCCCACGCCGGCCAACACCTCGCGCCGATAAAACCCGCTGAAATTTTCCAGGTCGTCATCTTCAACCGGAGCCGGACCTACGCCGTCATCAGCGCCGCACAACGAGATGCTCGGTACTGAAATCGGCGGTGGCTGCACCAGGGCCTGCTCGATGCTTTCCAGCGCCGGATCACCCGGTGCGTACATGAAGCGGTGCCGGTAGGAATGGACCACCACCTCGACAAAATCCGGGTTATCAAACGAGGGCGCTGTCTTGCCATACAGGCTCGGCCCTTCGGCCCAGGACGGCGACCAGAGCGCCCACAGCAACTGGCAGAACTCACGCCGGTTGGCGGTCAGTCCGTCGACACCCCGTTGGGTATGAAGGTAAAACTGATACCACAGCCGATGCTCTGTTTCCGGCGCCCGAGGCTTGGTCGACGCAGCGATATCCTGAATGTTGTAGCCATCGCCCGTCACCAGGCCGCGCACCCGTTCAGGCCAAAGCGCCGCAACGATACACGCCGCGCGTCCGCCCCAGTCATAGCCCACCAGCGTGGCTTTTTCGATGGACAGGGCATCCATGAAATCCAGCAAATCCTTGGCCAGCGCTGCTTGTTGGCCGGAGCGCATCACCTGATCGTTGATAAAGCGCGTCGGGCCATAGCCGCGCAGGTATGGCACCAATACCCGGTAGCCACGTGCGGCGACCACCGGGGCGATCTCGTCATAGCCACGAGGGTCGTAGGGGAAGCCATGCAGCAGGATCACCACCTCACCGCCTTCCGGGCCATGGGTTTCGTAAGCGATATCGAGCATGGGCGTGCGGATGTGAAGGGTAGGCATGGAGGCTCCGAGGGTGGAGGGAAAGTGTTGGAACTGTAGACCAAGCGGGTTACCGAGTGTGGTTCGAAAGGCTGCAATTGCTTGACTTGTCTAGACCGGCCTGGCGCAAGCCGATGCAATTACCCCAAGGGTCGCGCACCTGGCACATCCACTCGCCGCCCTCGACTTCCATTGGCCCGCGATACAACGTGGCCTCTAACGTGACTGATGTTTCCGTCGGCGACCAGGCTGGCAGTGACGCCGAGTAATGCGTCGGCAGAGCGCCGATCAATACGAGCCTTGTGGTAACGATGATGTTTGCCAAATAACCTGTGGCGAGGGAGCTTGCTCCCGTTGGGCTGCGCAGCAGCCCCAGGTTTTGTTGACTGTGTTCTTTTAGTTAGATGGCGTTGAGCTTTTTAGGGCCGCTTCGCGCCCCAGCGGGAGCAAGCTCCCTCGCCACAGTGAGGGGCTGACTTAAATCTCTGCGTGGGTGATGACGTGTTTAAAGTGATGCCGCCACAAATCCGCGCCCAGTTTCCCCGAGCGATCCAGCGACGAACCCACGGTCAAATCGCTGATCAGCGTGGGCTGTAATCCGGCATCAAACAACGCAAACCCGGCCGCCAGCACACAGGTATCAGTCTGGATGCCACACACCAACACTCGGTCCGGCGCGAGGCTTTTCAGGTGGCTGATGGTCTCGGGCGTGGGCGCATAGCCGTGTTTGATGAAGATATGGTCAGCGGCGATCAGGCTGTCGTCGTCGGGCGCCGGTTGCCAGCCGAGTTGGCGAGCGAAGGGGGTTATGTTTTCGTCGTGGCGCTCTACGGTGGCCACTGACGGCATGCGACCCAGCAAGGCGTTGATGCCGATTACCAGCCAGTCGGGCGGGGCGAAGGAGGGTTGTACATCGATGATCAGTAGGACTTGGCGCATTGGCATCCTGGTATAGATCGAAGGACCACGCATTGTGCACCGGGTACACCTCGTCTCCAAGTCTGGCGCGGTCATGTGGGAGCAGGCAAGCCAGCTCCCACAAGGTTACTCAATTGCCTTCAGATTGTGCTCGGGCTCAAGGCTGCCAAACCGTCTTCACCCCACTCAACTTTCGGTCCAGGAACGTTGCCGCGCTGATCAGCGCCAAATGGCTCAACGCCTGCGGTGTATTGCCCAAATGCCGTGCCTGGTTATCAAACTCTTCGGCATACAAACCCAGCGGGTTGGCATAGCGCAGCAACTGTTCAAACTCCAGATGCGCCTTCTCCACTTGCCCGGCCCGGGCCAGGCATTCCACGTACCAGAACGAGCACGCTGCAAACGCGCCCTCGGTGCCTTGTAGCCCATCAATCTGGCTGTCGTCGTTGCGATAGCGATAAACCATCCCATCGCGCACCAGGCTTTTCTGGATCGCCTCCAGTGTCGACAACCAGCGCGGGTCGGTCGCCGCAACGAAGCGCACCAGAGGCATCAACAGCATCGAGCCATCCAGCGCGGTGCTGCCGATATGCTGCACGAAGTGGCCGCGTTCTTCGTTCCAGAAGTTGCTCCAGATATCGGCGTAAATCGCCTGGCGGGTCTGGTCCCAACGGGCAAACGGCGCCGGTAGCGAGCGCTTGGACGCCAGGCGGATCGCCCGGTCCAGGGCCACCCAGCACATCAGCCTTGAGTGCAGGAAGTGATGCTGCTCACCGCGCATTTCCCAGATGCCGACGTCTTTGTGGTTCCAGGTTTCGCAGACCTGGTCGGCTACTTCCACCGTGTGTTTCCAGCCCTCGTGGGAGATGGCCTCACCGTATTTGTTGACCAGGTATACCGCGTCCATCAACTCGCCGTAGATATCCAGTTGCACCTGGTCGTACGCCTCGTTGCCGATGCGCACCGGTTGCGCGCCGCCGTGGCCGCTGAGGTGGCTCAGCTCGGTTTCCGGCAGTTCCTGGCGGCCGTCGATGCCGTACAGGATGTTGATTTTCATCGGCTGATCGCAGCAGTCACCCACCCGGCCTTTCAACCAGCGCATGTAGCCGTTGGCTTCCTCGATAAACCCAAGGCGCATGAACGCGTAGACGGTGAACGAGGCGTCGCGGATCCAGGTGTAGCGGTAGTCCCAGTTGCGCTCGCCGCCGGGTGTTTCCGGCAGGCCGAAGGTGGCGGCGGCGAGGATTGCACCGTGTTTGCGCGAGGTCAAAAGCTTCAAGGCCAGGGCCGAACGATTGACCATCTCGCGCCAGCGCCCACGGTAGTTGGATTGGGAAATCCAGCCGCGCCAGAACTTAAGGGTGCGCTCCAGGCACAGGTCGGTGCAGTCGTTTTTGACTCGGGCATCGTCCAGCCCGCCGAGGACAAACTCGGCGCCTTCTTCCTGGCCGAGTTCAAAGGATGCTACGGCAGCGTCGCCATCCAGCTGCAGGGTGTGGCTGCTGGTCAGGCGCAGGCCGGGTTGGTCTGCGGCCTCAAACAATACGTCGCCGTCATCTTGAGTGGCCCGGGTCTGGGCGCGGGCGTAGTCATGACGCACTGCGCAGCGCATATGGATGCTCGCTTTGCCGCTGACCACCCGCACCCGGCGAATCAGGATCGGCAGGTCGTCAACTTCTTCACTGACGGTCAAGAAATCGGTAATTTCCACCACCGCGTCATTACTCAACCAGCGGGTTTGCAGCACGTTGGTGTCGGGCAGGTAGATCTGCTCGCGGCGGGCGTCGGGCAGGTCCGGCGTGAGCTGGAAGATGCCGGCGGCGGGGGAGTCCAGCAATGAGCAAAAGATGGAGGGGCTGTCGAACTCCGGCCAGCAGAAAAAATCGATGCTGCCTTTGTCGTTCACCAGCGCTGCACTGCGCATGTCGCCGATGATGCCGTGGGCATCAATGGCACTTTGTGGTTCGTTTTTCAGATCAACCATTGCCACGAAACTCCGGATAAAGGCTCATGCCGCCATCAATGAACAGGGTGCTGCCCACCACGTAGTCAGAGGCATCACTGGCCAGCCACACCACCGCGTTGGCGACATCTTCGACGTCACCCACGCGGCCATAAGGAATCAACTTGAGCAGTTCCACCTCGGCCGCGCCTTCGGTGGCGGCGCGGTTGATGGCCGTGCGGATCGCCCCCGGCGCAACGCCGTTGATGCGGATGCGCTGCTGGCTGACTTCCTGGGCCAGGGTGCGCATCAGCATTTCCACGCCGCCCTTGGACGCGGCGTAGTTCACGTGCCCGGCCCAGGGAATCACCTGGTGCACCGAACTCATGTGGATAATCTTCCCGGCGGCCCGGGAAACACCTTCGCGGATGCCCTGGCGGTTGAAGATGCGCAACGCGGCGCGGGCGCAGAGGAACTGGCCGGTGAGGTTGACGCCGATCACGGTGTTCCAGTCGTCGAGGGTCATGTCGACGGCAGCGGCGTCTTTCTGCATGCCCGAGTTGGCCACCAGGATGTCCAGGTGCCCGAAGGCATCAAGGGTCTGGGCAAACAGGCGCTCCACATCGGCCTCTTTCGACACGTCGGCGCCAATCGCAATGGCCCGGCCGCCGTTGGCGTTGATCTGCGCCGCCAGTGCTTCAGCGGGCGCCGCCTGGGCGTTGTAGTTCAGTACCACGGCGGCTCCGGCCTCGGCCAGGGCCTTGGCGGCCCCCGCGCCGATTCCTGAACTGGCGCCAGTCACCAGCGCCACTTGTTGCTCCAACGAAATGCGCATTGCCCACCCAACCTTTTTCAGAGTGCCCAACTAGCTGACTGGCGGGGCGGCCTACAAGTTCACCGGCTGTCTGGAATGCGACGATGGCTGTCTATATCTATCGTTTTTGCCACAGGACTTTTCGCTAGAATCGACGCTTGATTGATGCGAGACCTCAGCCGATGAACAGCCCACCCCGCCCGTGGCTTGAAGCCTACGCCGACAACTACCGCAACGATGACGTGGTGCATCCCCATTGCCACGCCCAGGCGCAATTGATCCACGGCGTGTCCGGGGTGATGGTGGTCAGCACCGCCCAGGGCAGTTGGCTGGTGCCGTCCGGGCATGCGTTGTGGGTGCCGGCCGGCACCCCGCATGAGATCCGCATGGCCGGCGAGGTGCATATGCGCACGCTGTTCCTGATGCCCGAGGCCGAGCCGGGGCTGGGGCGCACCTGCCAGGTGATTGAAGTGTCGGCATTGCTGCGGGAGCTGATCGTCGCCGCCACGCAGATTGCCGGGCACCACAGCCCGCGTCTGCAGGCCATGATCGAGTTGATCCGCATGGAACTGCTCGCCGCGCCGGTTGTGGCGATGCACGTGCCGGTGCCCGGCGAAGCACGGCTGGCCAGGCTGTGCACGCATTTCATCCGCAACCCTTCTGACGACAGCAGCCTGGAATCCTGGGCCGACAGCCTGAACATGAGCGCCCGCACCCTGAGCCGGGTGTTCCAGCGGGAGTTGGGCATGAGTTTCGGTGAATGGCGCAAGCGTGCGCGGTTGGCCCTGAGCTTGAAGTTGCTGGCCCAGGGCGTGTCGATCCTGGAGGTGGCGCTGGAGCATGGTTACCAGAGCCCGAGTGCGTTCAGCGCGATGTTTCGCAAGTCGCTGGGTTATCCGCCAAGTCATTTTCGGCCCGGAGTTTAGTGTTGCGTCAGGTAACGCTATTGTCCGTTTAGCGACGATACATGGCCCTGACGCGGGCGAATCGGACAGGCCATCTGCCTAATCTGCAAGGCTCCTTCTTGAGCGAGCCTTGTGATGCACAGCCCTTCTTTTCACCCATGGATGCCCATCGCCCTGTTGAGTGTGCTGGCCGGGTGCACTGGTGTGCCCGGTCAACCGTCGACCGTCACGGCGCAGCCTGCACCGCGGCTCTCCGCCGAGTCGGCGGAGGCGTTGCCCGCCCGTTGGTGGCAGCTGTACCGCGACCCGCAACTGGACGCCCTGGTGGCGCGAGCCCTGCACCAGAACAAAGACCTCGAAGCCGCCGCCGCCCATGTCGATGCGTTGCTGGCGCGGCTGGAACAGGCAGACGGCGAGCGCCTGCCGTCGACTTCCCTGGACTATGGCCTGGCCTACGGTCGCAGCCGCGATGACCAGACGCTGGCCCAGGCGACTAACCGTCATGCCGGTGCCGAATGGAGCCACACCCCTGAGTTTTCCCTGAGCTACACCCTCGATTTGTGGGGCGAGGTGCGTTATCGCATCGCTGCGGCACGGGCGGATGCCCAGGTGGCGCGGGCGCTGGAGGATGAGCTGCGGGTGACGGTGGCCGCGCAGACGGCCCGCGCCTATGCCCAGGCCTGCGTCTATGGTGTGCGCGAACAGGTGCAGGCGCACTCGGTGCAGCTGCTGGAGCAGAGCGTCGCGGTCACGCAGAAGCTGCAAAAGGCCGGCGCGGCCACGCAACTCGACCTGGCGCGCCTGCAAGGGTTGCTGGAAGAAACCCGGGCACCGTTGCCGATGTTCACGGCCCGGCGCAGCAGCGCGCTGTATGAGTTGGCCGTGCTCAGCGGGTTGCCGCCGGAGCAGGTCACGCCACGCAGCTGTACCCAGGCCCCGCAGTTGCAGGCGCCTTTGCCGGTGGACGAGGGTTGGGCACTGCTGCAACGGCGGCCGGACATCCGCCGCGCCGAAGGGCAATTGCGCGCAGCCACCTTGACGGTGGGCCTGTCCCGCGCCGAGCTTTACCCGCGGATCACCTTCGGCGCGATGCTCGGTTCCTCCGCCAGCAGCCTGGGCAAACTCGGGGACCGCTACGCCACGGTGTATTCCGTCGGGCCGCTGGTGTCCTGGCGCTTTCCCAACCGGCAGGTCGCCCAGGCGCGGGTCAGGCAGAGCCAGGCCGAAGCGCGCCAGGCCCTGGCACGGTTTGACGGTACGGTGCTCAACGCACTGAAGCAGGTGGAGCAGGCCATGGCCCTGTACCAGGGCGAACAGCAGCGTGGGCAGGCCCTGGCCGCCGCCCTGGACAACAACCGCCGCGCCTTCGACCTGGCCTCCCGCGGCTACCATTCCGGCGCGCTGGATGCCCTGCAACTGCTGGACAGCGAACGCAGCCTGGTGGGCCTTGAAGCCCGCGTGGCCGAGTCCGACCTGCGCTTGATCAACCGCCAGATCGACCTGTTCCAGGCCCTCGGTGGCGGCTGGCAGCGTGACGATCCAACCGCCCCCTTATCTGTCGCTGTCAATGGAGCCAAACCATGAACCAGGCTGTTGAACCCATTCGCCTGACCGTTATGCAACGTCATCGTCGCGCCCTGGTGACCACGGCTTCCCTCGCGACGCTGGTGGGGCTGGCAACCTTTGCCGGGTACTGGTGGCAATGGGGGCGTTTTCTTGAAGAAACCGACGATGCCTATGTGCGCGCTGATTGGGTCGCTATCAGCCCGCGAATTGCCGGGTATGTAGCCCAGGTGCTGGTGGAAGATAACCAGCCGGTCAAGGCCGGGGATGTGCTGGTGCGTATCGATGAGCGGGATTTCACCGAGCGTCTGAACAGCGCCCAGGCGCAACTGCAACAGGCGCAAGCAGCAGCGAGCGCACAGCAGGCATCGGTGCAAACCCTCGACGCGCAAATGGGCGAGCAACAGCAACGCATCGCCCAGGCCCGGGCGGAACTGAGCAGTGGCGAGGCCGAAGCCCGGCGCGCGCGGCTCGATTACCAGCGTTATCGTGAATTGGTCGCGCAACAGGTGGCCAGCGCCCAGCACCTGGAAACTGTCAGCGCCAGCCAGGCCAAGGCCCAGGCGGCCCTGGCCCAGGCGAGCGCCCAGGTCGCGCGGCAGCAGGCGCAGTTGCAGGTCTTGCAGGCACGCCGGCAACAGGCGCAGGCGCAAATCGTCGAGCATCAGGCACGCATCGGCGAGGCCCAGGCCAACCTCGCGCTGGCCCGCAATGCGTTGAAGGACACCGAGATCCGCGCGCCTTTTGACGGCGTGGTGGGCCAGCGCAAGGTCCGGCGCCAGCAATACGTGATGCCCGGCCTGCCGCTGTTGGCTGTGGTGCCGGTGGAGCAGGCCTATGTGATTGCCAACTACAAGGAAACCCAGTTGCAGCACATGGCGCCGGGGCAGTCGGTGGAAATCGCGGTGGACAGTTTTGCCGGCGCACATTGGCACGGCAAAGTGGAAAGCATCGCCCCCGGCTCCGGTGCCGTGTTCGCGCTGTTGCCGCCGGACAACGCCACCGGCAACTTCACCAAGATCGTCCAGCGGTTTCCGGTAAAGATTCGCCTGGAACCCGGTGAGTCGCGGGTGCTGCCGGGCATGTCGGTGATTGCCACGGTTGATACCCGCCCTGCCGCCAGCCAGGAGCACGTCCATGGAGGCTGAAGGGCGTGTGCCGTTTCGCGCCTGGGTCGCGGTGATCGGCGGGCTGTTCGGCTGCTTCATGGCCGGGATGAACGTGCACGTCACCAGCGCCGCACTACCGGAAATCGAAGGTGCACTGGGCGCGACGTTTGAGGAGGGTTCGTGGATTTCCACCGCTTACCTGGTGGCGGAGATCATCATGATTCCCCTCACCGCGTGGCTGGTGCAGGTGTTTTCCCTGCGCCGGGTGATGCTGTGGGGCTCGGGGATATTCCTGGTGGCCTCGGTGGCGTGTTCGCTGTCGCCCAACCTGCAAGTGATGATCCTGATCCGGGTGGTGCAGGGCGCGGCCGGGGCGGTGCTGATTCCCTTGTCATTCCAACTGATCATCACCGAGCTGCCGCCCAGCAAGATCCCGCTGGGCATGGCCTTGTTCAGCCTGGCCAACAGTGTGGCCCAGGCCGCCGGGCCGTCGATTGGCGGCTGGCTGACCGATGCCTATTCCTGGCGCTGGATCTTCTACCTGCAACTGTTCCCGGGGATCGCGTTGCTGGCGGCGGTGGCCTGGTCCATTGACCGCCAGCCGATGCAGCTGGGCCTGCTGCGCCAGGGCGACTGGCTGGGTATCGGCTGCATGGTGCTGGGCCTGGGTGCGTTGCAGATCGTGCTGGAGGAGGGCGGGCGCAAGGACTGGTTCGGCTCGCCCTTTATCGTGTGGATGACACTGCTGGCGGTGGTGGGCCTGATCGGCTTCGTTGCCCGGCAATTATGGGGCGCGCACGCCTTTATCAACCTGCGACTGTTGGGCCACTACAACTTTGGGGTGGCCAGCGTGGCGATGTTTATCTTCGGCGCCAGTACCTATGGCCTGGTGTTCCTGGTGCCCAACTACCTGTCGCAATTGCAGCACTACAACGCCAGCGAAATTGGCGTGAGCCTGATCGCGTATGGTCTGGTGCAACTGATCATGGCGCCGTTTTTGCCGCGCCTGATGAAGTGGGTCAGCGCCAAAATGCTGGTGGCTTCGGGGTTCGCGATCATGGCTTTGGGCTGCTGGATGGGTGCGCACTTGTCGGCGGACAGCGCCAGCAATGTGATCGTGCCCTCGATCGTGGTGCGCGGCATGGGCCAGCCGCTGATCATGGTGGCGTTGTCGGTGCTGGCGGTGCACGGCCTGGCCAAGGCGCAGGCGGGGTCGGCGTCGGCGGTGTTCTCGATGCTGCGCAACCTGGGGGGCGCGGTCGGCACGGCGCTGCTGGCGCAATTGGTGGTGGTGCGCGAGCGGGTGCATTCGGCGCGTATTGGCGAGTCGGTGACGCTGTTTGACCCGGCCTTGCAACAGCAGCTTCCCGGTGGCGGGGTGCTGCAGGATCAATTGCCGGAACATCAGGTGGTGCTGAACCTGCTGGACCAGAGTGTTCGTCATCAAGCGTTTTTGATGGCTTACAGTGATGCGTTCTTTCTGGCGTGCGTGGCGTTGGCGGCGTGTGGGGTGGCGGCGTTGATGTTGCGGCGTATCTAGGGGCAGTGCTGTGGGTGACTTTCCGGCGTTCGGCCAGCGTGGTTTAACGGGACGCTTAAGGTCAAGAACACAGCGGCCTCCCGGCCGCCTTGAGTGGGGCACGGTCAAAAATGTGGGAGCGGGCTTGCTCGCGAAGGACGTTAACGATGACGTTGGCGTCCTGAATGAACGCGGCGGCCTCCCGTTTTTCGCCGGCAAGCCGGCTCCTACAGAAAAGCAGCGCTGCTTTTGATCTTGATCTGACTGTCTCATTCAGCCCGGCGCGGGTGAGCAACCGTGTCGAATCGCAAGCCATTTCAGCGAACGACATTGGGCTTCAACCCGCGCAACAACAACTCCAGCCCTTGCAAGGCTTCTTCCAGCCGCGCCCCCGGGTGTTCATCCTGAGCGATCCACAGCGATGCGCTCACCAGGCTGCCATTGATCAGCCTCGCCAGCGCCTGGCTGCACGCCTGCTCGATGAGGCCCGCTTGCATCAGGTCATCGAGCAGCTGGCGCAGCGAGTCCACGCATTGCTGCTGGTCGGTGGCGCCCAGCACCGCCGGGGCATCCTGCAATACGATGCGCTGGACCTCGGGATCCTGAGCCATACGCAAATAAACCCGACAGCGCTCGCAAAACCCTTCCCAAGGATTATCAGCCTGTTCCGAGATACGCTGCAGGCTCGCATCCATTTCACCGTCGAGCTGCGCAACCACCGCCGCCAGCAAGCCTTTCTTGTCGCCAAAATGATGGTACAACACACCCCGGGTCAGGCCGGCGCGAGCGGTGAAATCGTCCATTGACGTCTGGGCGTAGCCTTGTGTGGCGAAGGCCTGGCGGGCGCTGGCGATCAGGCGGGCGCGGGTGTCTTCGATCATGTCGGCACGGGCTCGGCTCATGGGTAAGGCTCACAATAGGTGATTGACATACGACGCGTATGTTACGCATGATTTGTCACATACGCACCGTATGTATTTTGCCCCGAAAACCTCGAATAGCAAGTTTCAGGGCGCTCAGGAAGAGGTTACACACCATGGCAAACCCCTACGCCGAGCTGTTCCAGGCGCCAGGTTCCAGGGCTTTTGTATTGGCGGGCATGCTCGCCCGCATGCCGATCTCCATGACCGGGATCGGCTTGATCACCATGCTGTCGAAAGTGCACGGCGGTTACGGTTTGGCCGGTGCGGTGACCGCTACCTTCGCCCTGGCCACCGCGTTTTGCGCGCCCCAGGTCTCACGGTTGGTGGACCGTTATGGCCAGGGCCGGGTGTTGCCGGTGGCCGCGTCCATCGGCGGCGGCGCGCTGTTGCTGCTGTTGCTCTGCACCCGGGTGCAGGCGCCAACGTGGACGCTGTTCGTCTTTGCCGCCCTGGCCGGTTGCATGCCCAACATGTCGGCCATGGTGCGGGCGCGCTGGACCGAGCTGTATCGCGGCCAGCCCAAACTGCAAACGGCGTTTGCCCTGGAGTCGGTGCTCGACGAGGTGGTGTTCATCATTGGCCCGCCGGTCTCGGTGGGTCTGTGCGTGCTGCTGTTCCCCGAAGCGGGGCCGTTGATTGCCGCGCTGTTTCTGGCAGTGGGCGTGACCGCCTTTGTGCTGCAACGCCAGACCGAGCCACCGGTGCATGAACATCACGCCGAGCACGGCCGTTGGCTGATCGCCTCGCCCTCGGTGTTGATCCTGATGGTGCTGTTGATGGCCATGGGCATCATCGTTGGGGTGGTGGATGTGGTCAGTGTCGCGTTCGCCCAGCATCAGGGCCAGCCCGCCGCGGCGAGCATTGTATTGTCGGTATACGCCATCGGTTCGTGTCTGGCCGGGCTGGCGTTCGGTGCGCTCAAGTTGAAAGCACCGCTGCCGCGCCAGTTCTTGTACTGCGGCGTGGCCACCGCCGTGACCACGTTGCCGTTGTTGCTGGTGACGAATATTCCGGGGTTGGCGGCCGCGATCTTCATCTCCGGCCTGTTCTTCGCCCCGACCCTGATCGTGTCCATGGCCCTGGTGGAACAAATCGTTCCGCCCAGCCGCTTGACCGAAGGCATGACCTGGCTGATCACCGGCCTGAGCATCGGCGTGGCCATTGGTGCTGCCAGCTCCGGCTGGATGATCGACCGCTTCGGCGCACCCAGCGGGTTCTGGGTGGCGCTGGCGGCGGGTGCGGTGGTGCTTGGGGCGGCGGTGCTGGGGTATCGGCGGCTGGGGTGATTACCCGGTCACCAGTGCGCCGCGATGTTGCAGGAATTCGTTCAGCGCCTGGCGCGTGAGATCGTTCAACGTGACTTTTTGCCGGGTCGCGGCGAGGGCGGCGGCCAGGTGGAGGTCATGGCCGACACGGACGTTGAACGAACCCTTGCAGGGCTTTTCCGGTGCTTGCCCAAGGGCCTGGCAGGTCTCGATGTAGTCGTCCACGGCGGTGCAAAAGGCGGCGTCCAGTTCGGCGACGGTTTTGCCCTCGTAGCTGACCAGGGCCTTGATGAAAAGCAGCTTTCCGAACAGGCAGTTGTCTTCGATGCTGGCTTCGATGGAGCCGATGTAGCCTTTGTGTTTCAGCTGGTTGTTCACTGAATCAGTTCTCCTGATTTCAATTGTTCGATGATCTGGCGCCGAATGTAGTGTTTCAGTTCGTTGCCGGGGTGAGGCTTGTGCAGGGTGATCATTGCACTGGGGTCGCCTATGTCGAACCTGACCCGGCTACCCGCCCCTTCGATTTGCGTGTATCCCCGGCGCCGCAGCAGCGTGACGAGTTCGGGCCAGGTAAAGGCCGATTGCTCATTGAGCAGTTTGGCCAGCAGCTTTTCATTTTTCGACACGGCGATTCTGGCCTGCAACTAAATGTAGTTGCAATTGATGGGTTGCGTCAATGATAGGACAGCCGCGCCGAGCCTCTCGGTGTTTGATGTAACCCTTGATGACACCGTGGTCTGCGCCCCCAATCCCCGCTAATTTTTCCCTTCCGGATTCGTTTTATAGGGACGACGTGCCTTTGTGCTTCCTGCCTATTGCCCCGGATCCCAAGAAATGAACGCTGAAGACTCCTTGAAACTTGCTCGCCGGTTTATCGGGTTGCCCCTGGAAAAACGCCAGATGTTCCTCCAGGCGCTGCACAAGGAAGGGGTGGATTTTTCCCGGTTTCCGATCCCGGCAGGGGTGGAGGCCGAGGACCGGCAGGCGCTGTCCTATGCGCAGCAGCGGATGTGGTTTCTGTGGCAACTGGATCCGGCCAGTGGCGCCTATAACCTGCCCGGCGCGGTACGGCTCAAGGGCGCCTTGAGCCTGCCGGCGATCGAGCAGGCGTTCGCCAGCCTGGTGGCCCGCCATGAGACGTTGCGCACGGTGTTCCAGCGCCAGGCGGATGATCGTCTGTTGCAAGTGGCCGCACAGTCGCCGCTGGTGGTCGAACAGTTGGACTTCAGCGCCCTGGCACCCGCCGAGCGTGAGCAGGCGGTGATGCAGGCCGCTACCCGTCAGTCGCTGTTGCCCTTCGACCTGGCCAACGGCCCGCTGCTGCGGGTGCAATTGCTCAAGCTGGCCGAGCAGGAACACGTGCTGCTGCTGACCTTGCACCACATCGTGTCCGACGGCTGGTCGATGAACGTGCTGATCGACGAGTTCATTCGCTGCTACGACGCCCATGAGCGTCATGAGCTGCCGCCACTTGCGCCGCTTCCGATCCAGTACAGCGACTACGCCCTTTGGCAGCGCCGCTGGCTGGAGGCCGGCGAGCAGGCTCGTCAGCTGGAATACTGGCAGGCACGCCTGGGAGATGAGCACCCGGTACTGGAACTGCCCATCGACCATCCACGCCCGGCGATGCCCAGCTACCAGGGCACCCGGCATGACTTTGCGATTGATCCGGCGCTGGCTGCGCAGTTGCGCAGTTGCGCGCAAAAACACAATGTGACCTTGTTCATGTTGCTGCTCGGCGCGTTCAACGTGCTGCTGCATCGCTACACCGGGCAGGGCGACATTCGGGTTGGCGTGCCGATTGCCAACCGCAACCGCAGCGAAGTCGAAGGGCTGATCGGTTTCTTCGTCAATACCCAGGTGTTGCGCACCGAACTGACCGGGCAAACCCGCGTCGACGAATTGCTGCAAGGCATCAAGGAACACGCACTGGGCGCCCAGGCCCATCAGGAATTGCCGTTCGAACGCCTGGTAGAAGCCTTGAAAGTCGAGCGCAGCCTGAGCCACACGCCGCTGTTCCAGGTGATGTACAACCATCAGCCGCAAGTGGCGGACATCGCCGCGGTCAACACCGCCTCCGGGCTTGAACTGTCCCTGGTGCAATGGCAAGGCCGTACCACCCAGTTTGACCTGAGCCTGGACACCTACGAGAAGTCCGGCACCCTGCACGCCGCGCTGACCTATGCCAATGACCTGTTCGACGCCGCCACCATCGAGCGCATGGCCCGGCACTGGCTCAGCCTGTTGCAGGCGATGGTCGCCGATGGCAGCCAGCGCATCGGTGAACTGCCGATGCTCGCCGCCGCAGAGCAGCACGTGCTGGTGCATGACTGGAACCAGACGGCCGAAACGTACCCGACCGAACGTGGCATCCACCACCTGATCGAAGACCAGGTACAACGCACTCCGCATGCCGTTGCCCTGGTGTTCGGCGCGACGCAGTTGACCTACGCGCAGCTCGACGCGCGCGCCAACCAGTTGGCCCATGCCCTGCGCGAGCAGGGTGTTGGCCCGGACGTACTGGTGGGGATCTGCATCGAGCGCTCCATCGAAATGGTGGTCGGCCTGCTGGCGATTCTCAAGGCCGGCGGCGCCTACGTCCCGCTGGACCCTGAATACCCCCGCGAACGCCTGGCTTACATGATCGAAGACAGTGGCATCGGGCTGCTGCTCAGCCAGCAGAGCCTGCTGTCGACCTTGCCGGTCGACGGCATCCACGTCATCGCACTCGACCAGGCACAAGGCTGGCTCGACGATTACGGCCGCGAGCCTCTGGCCGTCAACGTGCACGCGCTGAACCTCGCCTATGTGATCTACACCTCCGGCTCCACCGGCAAGCCCAAGGGCGCAGGCAACAGCCATCGTGCGCTGGTCAACCGCCTGTGCTGGATGCAGCAGGCTTATGGCCTGGATGCCAGCGACGCAGTGTTGCAGAAAACCCCGTTCAGCTTTGACGTGTCGGTGTGGGAGTTCTTCTGGCCGTTGATGAGCGGCGCACGGCTGGTGGTCGCAGCACCCGGCGAGCATCGCGAGCCGGCTCGCCTGATCGAGACCATTGGTGAGCACGCTATCACCACGCTGCACTTCGTACCGTCGATGCTGCAGGCATTTATCCACGAGCCGGGCGTGCAGGCCTGCGCCAGCCTCAAGCGCATCGTATGCAGTGGCGAGGCGCTGGCGCTGGATGCGCAGTTGCAGGTGTTCGCCAAGCTTCCGGGCGCCGGGTTGTACAACCTCTACGGCCCGACGGAAGCGGCCATCGACGTCACCCATTGGACCTGCATCGACGAAGGTGCCGACAGTGTGCCCATCGGCCGCCCCATTGCCAATCTGGGAACCTACATCCTCGACGCGCAACTCAACCCTGTGCCGGCAGGCGTCAGCGGTGAGCTTTACCTCGGTGGCACCGGGCTGGCCCGCAGTTACCACCGCCGCGCGGCGCTCACCGCCGAGCGTTTTGTGCCGTGCCCGTTCAATGACGGTGCGCGGCTGTACCGGACCGGCGACCGGGTGCGCCAGCGCGCCGACGGTGTGATCGAATACCTCGGCCGCCTCGATCATCAGGTCAAGCTGCGCGGCCTGCGTATCGAGCTGGGTGAAATCGAGACCCGCCTGATGCAACACCCGCTGGTGCGCGAGGCCGTGGTGCTGGTGCAGGGGGGCAAACAGTTGGTTGCTTACCTGGTGCTGGAGGGAGGCGAGCCTGCCACGCCGTGGCAACCGGAGCTCAAGGCGTGGCTGTTGAACAGCCTGCCGGAATACATGGTGCCCACCCACCTGATGCCGCTGGTGAAATTGCCGGTGACCGCCAACGGCAAGCTCGACCGCAAGGCCTTGCCGTTGCCGGAAGCTGCGCCGCAGCAGGCGTTTGTGGCGCCACAGGATGCATTGCAAAAAGCCCTGGCGGCGATCTGGGAGGATGTGCTCGGTCTTGAGCGCGTAGGCCTGGAAGACAACTTCTTCGAGCTGGGCGGCGATTCGATCATCTCCATCCAGGTGGTCAGCCGTGCGCGGCAGGCCGGCATCCGCGTCAGCCCGCGTGACCTGTTCCAGTACCAGACCGTGCGCAGCCTGGCACTGGTCGCCACCCTCGATAAACGCTCGGCGGTGGATCAGGGGCCGGTGAGCGGTGATGCCGTGCTCGGGCCGATCCAGCAGCATTTCTTCAGCCGCGGGATGCCGGTGCGCGAACACTGGAACCAATCGCTGCTGCTGACTCCCCGTGAGGCCTTGAATGTGCAGTGGCTCGATACAGCGCTGACGCACATCATCAATCACCACGATGCCTTGCGCCTGCGTTTTACCGAAAGCACCGAGGGCTGGCAGCAAAAACACGATGCTCCAGTGGCCAGCGCTGATCTGTGGCTACGCGATGCCGAGTCGGGGGAACACCTGAATACCTTGTGCAACGAGGCGCAGCGCAGCCTTGACCTGCAAAACGGCCCGCTGTTGCGAGCCTTGCTGGTCACGCTGGCCGATGGCAGCCAGCGCCTGGCGCTGATCGTTCACCACCTGGTGGTCGACGGTGTGTCCTGGCGCGTATTACTGGAAGATCTGCAGCAGGCTTACGAACAATTGGCGGCAGGCGGCGGCATTGAGCTGCCGCCGAAAACCAGTGCATTCCAGGGCTGGACTGCGCGGCTCGAACAGCAAGTGCAGCGCTTCGATGAACAACTGATGTACTGGAAAACCCAGCATCAGGATGCGAAGGATCTGCCGTGCGACCGACCTGACGCCAGCCTGCAAAATGCGCAGGGTGAAAAAATCGAGTGGCGACTCGACGCCGCACGGACCCGTCAGTTGCTGCAACAGGCGCCCGCCGCGTACCGCACGCAGGTCAATGATCTGCTGCTCACCGCGTTGGCCCGCACCATCAGTCGCTGGAGCGGTCAGGCAGGCACGCTGATCGAGCTTGAAGGCCATGGCCGCGAAGACCTGTTCGATGACATCGACCTGAGTCGCACTGTGGGTTGGTTCACCAGCCTGTTCGCGGTCAACCTCACCGCCCGCGATGACCTCGACGGTTCGATCAAGTCGATCAAGGAGCAACTGCGCGCGGTGCCGGACAAAGGCCTGGGCTATGGCGTGCTGCGTCATCTGGCGTCCCCGGCAGTACGCGCCGAGCTGGCGGCACTGGCGCCACCGCGGATCACCTTCAACTACCTGGGCCAGTTCGACCGTCAGTTCGACGACGCGGCCTTGTTTGTGCCGTCTGCCGAAACCAGCGGTGTGGCACAGGATCTGGCGGCACCATTGGCCAACTGGCTGACGGTTGAAGGCCAGGTCTATGGCGGCGAACTGTCGATGAGCTGGGGCTTCAGCCGCGAGATGTTCGACAGCGCGACAGTGCAGCAACTGGTGGACCGCTATGCCAGCGAGCTGCATGCACTGATCGAACACTGCTGCACCTTGCCGGCCGCGCAAGCCACGCCATCGGACTTCCCGCTGGCGCGGGTGACCCAGGCGCAACTGGATGCGCTGCCGGTGCCGGCCGGTCAGCTCGACGATCTCTATCCGCTGTCGCCCATGCAGCAAGGGTTGCTGTTCCATACCCTGTACGAACAGGCGGCGGGTGAGTACATCAACCAGTTGCGCGTCGACGTGCAGGGTCTGGATCCCGAGCGTTTCCGCGCCGCTTGGCAGGCCACCGTCGATGCGCAAGACATCCTGCGCAGCGGTTTCGTCTGGCAGGGCGAGCTGGCGCAACCGCTGCAGATCGTGCACAAGCAGGTGCAACTGCCGTTCGCCACCCTGGATTGGCGGGCCCGCGACGATCAGCCGGCGGCCCTCGCGGCGCTGGCCGATGCCGAGCGAGCGCAAGGGTTTGACCTGGCCTGTGCGCCCCTGCTGCGCCTGGTACTGGTGCAGACCGGCAGTGACCAATGGCACCTGATTTACACCCATCACCACATCCTGATGGACGGCTGGAGCAACTCGCAGTTGCTCGGCGAAGTATTGCAGCGCTATAGCGGCCGCACACCGGCGAATGCCGGCGGCCGCTATCGCGACTACATCGCCTGGCTGCAACGTCAGGACGCCCAGTTGAGCCAGGACTTCTGGAGCGAACAACTGGCCGCGCTGCAAGCGCCGACCCGGCTGGCCCGCGCGGCCACCGCAGGCGCGCGCCAGAGCGGTCACGGCGACCATTACCTGACGCTGGACGAGCAACGCACCCAGGCGCTGGAAGCGTTTGCCCGCCAGCAGAAAATCACCGTCAACACCCTCGTGCAAGCCGCGTGGCTGCTGTTGCTGCAACGCTATACCGGACACGAAGCAGTCGCGTTCGGTGCGACCGTGGCCGGTCGTCCGGCGGACTTGCCGGGCATCGAGCAACAGGTCGGCCTGTTCATCAACACCCTCCCGGTGATCGGCGCACCGCGTCCCGATCAAAGCGTCGGCCAATGGTTGCAAACGGTGCAGGCGCAGAATCTCAGCCTGCGTGACTTCGAACACACGCCGCTGGCGGACATCCAACGTTGGGCCGGGCAGGGCGGTGAAGCGCTGTTCGACAATATCCTGGTGTTCGAAAACTATCCGGTAGCCCAGGCGCTGAGCCAGGCCGGGCAGGGGCTGGTGTTCGGCGATGTGGGTAACCTGGAGCAGACGCACTACGCGCTGAGCGTGGCGGTGACCCTTGGCCGGCAGCTGGCGTTGCATTACAGCTTCGACCGCGGCCAATTCGCGAGCGAGGTGGTCGAAGGCATCAGTGCGCATTTGCTGCAACTGCTTGAGCAGTTTGCCGAGTCGGCAGAACGCAACCTGGGTGAAATCGCCCTGGCAAGCCGCGACGAACAGGCCCGCCAGCAAGCGCAGAACCATCCACAGCCGTACCCGGTGGACATCGGCGTGCATCAGCGCATTGCTACCCTGGCGGCCGAGCGCCCGCAACGCACAGCGGTGATTTTCAACGATCGGCAGTTCAGCTACGGTGAAATCGACCAGCGCGCCAACCAACTGGCCCACGCGCTGATCGCCCGCGGCGTTGGCGCTGAAACCCGTGTGGGTGTGGCGTTGCCGCGCAGCGAGTCGGTAATTGTGGCGTTGCTGGCGGTGCTCAAGGCCGGCGGCGCTTATGTGCCGCTGGACACCCTCTACCCGCGCGAGCGCCTGGCCTACCTGATCGAGGATTCGGGGCTGGCGCTGCTGATCAGCGATTCGTCGGTGTCGGCGCAGCTGCCGGTTGCCGAATCGGTACCCTTGCTGGAGCTGGACCGTCTTGATCTGCGTGAGCAGTCGATCAAGGCACCCTCGGTGCAGCTCGACCCGCACAACCTTGCGTATGTGATCTACACCTCCGGCTCCACCGGCAATCCGAAAGGCGTCAGCGTTGCCCACGGTCCATTGGCCATGCATTGCCAGGCCATCGGCCAGCGCTATGAAATGCGCGACAGCGACTGTGAGTTCCACTTCATGTCGTTCGCCTTCGACGGTGCCCACGAGCGCTGGCTGACCAGCCTGACTCACGGGGCTTCGCTGCTGATTCGCGACGACACGCTGTGGACGCCGGAGCAGACCTACAACGCCATGATCGAACACGGCGTGACCGTGGTCGCGTTCCCGCCGGTGTACCTGCAACAACTGGCCGAACATGCCGAGCGCGTCGGCAATCCACCGAAGGTGCGCATCTATTGCTTTGGCGGTGACGCGGTGCCGAACGCCAGTTTCGAGCGGGTCAAGCGTGCGCTCGATCCGGACTACATCATCAACGGCTACGGCCCGACCGAAACCGTGGTCACCCCGCTGATCTGGAAGGCCGGTCGCGAGGTGCCGTGCGGTGCTGCCTACGCGCCGATCGGCAGCCGCATCGGTGACCGCAGCGCCTATGTGCTCGACACCGACCTGAACCTGTTGCCCCAAGGCATGGCCGGTGAGCTGTATCTGGGGGGCACCGGCCTGGCCCGTGGGTACCTCAACCGACCGGGGCTGACCGCCGAGCGTTTTGTCGCTGACCCGTTCAGCGCCGCTGGCGGCCTGCTTTACCGCACAGGCGACCTGGTGCGCCAGCGCGCCGACGGCACGTTCGACTATCTGGATCGTATCGACAATCAGGTGAAGATCCGCGGTTTCCGCATCGAGCTGGGTGAGGTCGAAGCGGCGCTGCAAGCCCTCCAGGGTGTGCGCGAAGCGGTGGTCGTGGCCCAGGAAGGCAGCGCCGGCAGCGGCAAGCGCCTGGTGGCTTACGTGGTCGGCGATTCAGCCCGTGCCGGTTTCAGCGAAGACCTGCGTGCGCAGCTCCAGGCTTCATTGCCGGCGCATATGGTGCCGGCGTATGTCTTGTCTCTGGAACGCATGCCGCTGACACCGAACGGCAAGCTGGATCGCAAGAACCTGCCCAAACCGGATGTCAGTCAACTGCAACAAGCCTACGTCGCTCCGCGCAACGCGCTGGAGCAGCAACTGGCGACGATCTGGCAAGACGTGCTCAAGCTTGGGCAGGTGGGTATCAGCGACAACTTCTTCGAACTGGGTGGCGATTCGATCATTTCGATCCAGGTGGTCAGCCGTGCGCGGCAGGCGGGGATTCGCTTCAGCCCCAAAGACCTGTTCCAGCACCAGAGCATCCAGGCGCTGGCCGTGGTCGCACAGGCCGGTGAGACGCTGCCGTCGATCGATCAGCGACCGGCAACCGGCACCACGGTGCTGTTGCCGATTCATCAACAATTCTTCGCTCAGGAAATTCCCGATCGTCACCACTGGAACCAGTCGGTGATGCTCAAGCCGGCGCAGGCACTGGATGCACACGCACTGGAGCAGGCGCTGGAGGCTTTGGTGGCGCATCACGACAGCTTGCGCCTGGATTTCGTCGAACGGGCTGACGGCTGGTCGGCACACTACCGTGACGTCGCGGCGCACACGGATCAAACGCTTCTATGGCCAGTGGAGGTCGCGGACCTCGCAGCCCTTGAGGCACTGGGTGACGAGGCCCAGCGCAGCCTGCAATTGAACGGTGGCTCGCTGATACGCGCGGTGCTGGCGAACCTGGCGGACGGCACTCAACGGCTGTTGCTGATTATCCATCACCTGGTGGTCGATGGCGTGTCGTGGCGGATTCTGTTCGAGGATCTGCAGAACGCCTACCGGCAAATCCTTTCAGGCGCAGGTGTGCAGTTGCCGGCCAGGACCAGTGCGGTCAAGGCCTGGGCGGCGGCATTGCAGGGCTACGCCACAACCCCTGCGCTGCAGGCCGAGCTGGGTTTCTGGCAACAACAGTTGCAGGGCGCTTCGCCAACCTTGCCGTATGACCGTCCGAACGGCGGGCAGCAACATGATCAGGCCCTGACCTTTCGTAGCAAGCTGGACCGGGCCCTGACCCGCCAGCTGTTGCAGGATGCGCCGGCGGCCTATCGCACCCAGGTCAACGACGTATTGCTGACCGCGCTGGCGCGGGTGATAACGCGCTGGACCGGTGACGACAATGCGTTGGTGTTGCTTGAGGGGCACGGTCGCGAAGACGTGTTCGAGCACATCGACCTGACCCGTACCGTGGGCTGGTTCACCAGCGTGTTCCCGGCGCGGCTGTCGCCGGTTGCGGATCTCGCTGGGTCGCTCAAGCAGATCAAGGAGCAGCTGCGGGCAATTCCGCATAGGGGCATCGGCTTCGGCGCACTGGCGTACCTGGGCGATGAACAGACACGGGAGTCTTTGCAAGCCTTGCCGCTACCGTGCCTGACCTTCAACTATCTCGGTCAGTTCGACGCCAGCTTCGATACCGCCGACGACGCCCTGTTTGTGCCGACCGGCGAATCCGGCGGTGAAGAAGTCAACCTGCAGGGGCCGCTCGGCAACCCGCTGGCGCTCAACAGCAAAGTCTTCGGTGGTGAACTGGACCTGAGCTGGACCTACAGCGGCGCGATGTTCGATGCCGCGACCATCCAGCGCCTGGCCGACGACTATGTGCAAGAACTGACGGCGCTGATCGGCCATTGCTGTGACAACGCCAACCGGGGAGTGACGCCGTCGGATTTCCCGTTGGCGCAACTGTCTCAGGCCCAACTCGATGCGCTGGTGCTCGAACCTCAAGGCATCGACGACATCTACCCGTTGTCACCGATGCAGCAGGGCATGCTGTTCCACACCTTGCTCGAACAGGGGAATGGCGATTACATCAACCAGATGCGCCTGGATATCGATGGCGTCGATCCGCAACGCTTCCGCGCGGCCTGGCAAGCCGTGGTGGATGCCCATGACATCCTGCGTACCGGGTTCATCTGGCAAGGCAATCTTGAACAACCGATGCAGGTGGTACAGCGTCAAGTGCAGGTGCCGTTCAGTGTGCTCGACTGGAGCGGTCACGCCGATCGGGATGCGGCACTGCAAACCCTTGCCGATGAAGAGCGCGCCCAAGGCCTGGACCTGAACTGCGCGCCCTTGATGCGCCTGGTACTGGTACGCACGGCAACTGATCGTCATCACCTGATCTACACCAACCATCACATCCTGATGGATGGCTGGAGCAGCGCGCAGTTGCTCGGCGAAGTGTTACAGCACTACAGCGCAGAAACCGTGGCACGACCCGTTGGCCGGTATCGTGATTACATCGCGTGGCTGAAGCGGCAGGACGCATCGCTCGGCGAAGCGTTCTGGAAGGAGCAGTTGCACGCCCTGGATGAACCGATTCGCCTGGCGCAGATGTTTGCCCGTCCGGCGCAGGCCATCGCCACCCACCTTTACGCTCACCACCACCTGCACCTCGATGAGCAGCAAACGCGCCGTCTGGGCGACTTTGCCCGAGAGGCGAAAGTCACCGTCAACACTGTGGTCCAGGCTGCGTGGCTGTTGCTGTTACAGCGTTACAGCGCAAAGTCCTGCGTCGCCTTCGGCGCAACAGTGTCGGGGCGCCCGGCGGACCTGGCAGGCGTCGAGCAACAGATTGGCCTGTTCATCAACACCTTGCCGGTCATTGCCAGCCCGCGCTCCGAGCAGAGCCTGGGGGATTGGCTGCACAGCGTCCAGGCGCAGAACCTGGCGTTGCGGGACTTCGAGCACACCGCGTTGTTCGATATCCAGCGCTGGGCGGGGCAGGGTGGTGAAGCGCTGTTCGACAACATCCTGGTGTTTGAGAACTATCCGATTTCAGAAGCCCTGGAGAAAGGTTCGCCTCAGGGTCTGCGCTTTGGTGCCGTGGGCAATCTGGAGCAAACCAACTACCCGCTGACCCTGCTGGTGGGCCTGGGCGCCGAGCTGACCGTGCAGTTCAGCTATCAATGTGCGAGCTTCACACCTGTGTCGGTGGAGCAGATCGGCGTGCACCTCAAGCGTCTTCTGCTGCAAATGAGCAGCGATGCCGCACGCCCACTGGGTGACCTCACGCTGTTGGACCCGAGTGAAACCCGCCAGCAATTGCAGGACTGGAACGCCACCGCAAGCGTCTACCCGGGCGAGCACTGCATTCATCGTCTGTTTGAGGCGCGGGCACGGCAGACGCCGGATGCCACGGCGCTGCTGTTTGCTGATCAGGCGCTGACCTACGCTCAACTCAATACCCAGGCCAATCGCCTGGCGCATCGTTTGATTGAACTCGGTGTCGGCGCTGACCAACCGGTGGGTATCGCCCTTGAGCGTGGGGTGGACATGATCGTCGGGCTGCTGGCGATCCTCAAGGCCGGTGGCGCCTACGTGCCGCTCGATCCGCACTATCCGGTGGATCGCCTGGCCCACATGATTGAAGACAGTGGGTTGCAGTTGCTTCTGACCCAGGCATCGTTGCTGCGCCAGTTGCCGATTCCGGCAGGGGTGCACACCGTCTTGGCGAGTGCAATGGATGAACCGGTCAGCCCTGAACAGGCGGCCAATCCGCAGGTGTCGGTGGACGGCGATAACCTGTGCTACGCCATTTATACCTCGGGCTCTACCGGCAAGCCCAAGGGTGTGATGGTACGCCATGGTGCCCTGGTGAATTTCGTTGCCAGCATGGCCCGCGAACCAGGCATCGAGGCAAGTGACCGCCTGCTGTCGCTGACCACCTTCTCGTTCGATATTTTCGGCCTGGAACTGTACGGCGCGCTGTTCAGCGGTGCGGCCGTGGTGCTGGTGGACAAACAGAGCGCCCACGACCCTGAAGCATTGCTGGGGATTATCGAACAGCAGCAGGTCAGTATCGTGCAGGCCACGCCATCGACGTGGCGCATGTTGCTTGAGCATCCCATGGCCGAGCGTCTTGCCGGACGCACATGCCTGTGTGGCGGCGAGGCATTGGCCGAGGACCTGGCCGAGCGCTTGCTGGCGGTCGCAGGCCCGGTCTGGAACCTCTATGGGCCCACGGAAACCACGATCTGGTCGGCGGCTTATCCACTGACCACAGACAAGCGCTTGCCTTACCTCGGCCGGCCGATTGCCAACACCTCGCTGTACATCGTCGGCGAGCACTTCGCGCCGAACCCTGTCGGGTTGATCGGTGAATTGCTGATTGGCGGTGATGGCCTGGCGCGCGGGTACCACGAGCGGCCGGCGCTCACCGCCGAACGCTTCCTCCCGGATCCATTTGGTAATGGCACACGGCTGTACCGTACCGGTGACCTTGCGCGACATCGCGTCGACGGTGTGATCGAGTACATCGGCCGGGCAGACCACCAGGTGAAAATTCGTGGCTTTCGCATCGAGTTGGGAGAGATCGAAGCGTGCCTGTTGGCGCAGGACGCGATCCGCGAGGCGGTGGTGGTGCCTCAGCAAGGGCCGGGTGGCACGCAGTTGGTGGCCTACCTGATTGCGGCCGGTACTGAGGCGGCCGAGGCGCAGTCGTTGGTGGCGCTGCGCGACGAGCTGAAGGCGCGGCTCGCCTGCGACCTGCCGGACTACATGATTCCGGCGCACTGGATGCTGCTTGAGCGCTTCCCGCTGACGCCCAACGGCAAGCTGGACCGCAAAGCCTTGCCGCTGCCCGACGCCAATCAGTTGCTGCGGGCCTATGTGGCGCCGCAAGGGGCGCTTGAGCAGAGCGTCGCACAGATCTGGCAAGAGGTGCTCAAGCTTGCGCGGGTAGGGCGCGACGACAACTTCTTTGAATTGGGCGGGCATTCCTTGCTGGCGACCCAAGCGACAGCCCGCCTGCAAATGGAGCAAGGCGCAGCCGTGCCCCTGGACCTTTTATTTCGAACCCCATCGCTGTCGGAGTACGCCGCGCAACTGGCGGTGCACCTGACACCTCACTCCAGCGAAGACTTGAGTGAGATGCATGATTTCCTGGCAGACCTGGAGACCCTTTGAAAATGACTCAGCTCGATAACCTGTCTCTGGTTCAGCGATTCATCCGTTTGCCGCTCGCCCAACGGCAAGCGTTCCTGCAAAAGCTGCACAGCAAAAACATGAGTTTTGCCGCGTTGCCGATTCCGGCGATGCGTGACGAGTTCGAGCATATCGGCCTGTCCTACGCCCAGGAGCGCCAGTGGTTCCTCTGGCAGTTGGACCCTCACAGCGCGGCCTACCATGTGCCGACGGCGCTGCGGTTGCGCGGTGCACTGGACGTGCCGGCGTTGCAGCGCAGCTTCGATGCATTGCTGGAGCGCCATGAGGTGCTGCGTACGGTGTTTGTCGACGGGCCGGAAGGGCCGCTGCAGGTTGCGCACGCATGCCTGAGCCTGCCGGTCACGACGGTGGTGCTGGAAGCGGTGCCGGACGCCGCAGCGCTCAAGGCGTTGATTGACACTGAAATCACTGCGCTGTTCGACTTGCAGCAGGGCCCGCTGTTGCGGGTCAAGCTGTTGCAACTGGCACCGGACGACCACGTGCTGGTGCTCACCCAGCACCACATCATTTGTGACGGCGCATCGGCGCAGATCATGGTTCACGACCTGGTCAAACTCTATGCTGCCCACAGCACCGGCCAGGCGCCGGACCTGCAGGCGCTGCCGATTCAATACGCCGACTATGCGATCTGGCAGCGCAAATGGATGGAAGCCGGCGAGCTTGCGCGGCAATTGGGTTACTGGACCGAACGCCTGGGTGATGGCGGTGAAGTGCTGCCTTTGCCTGCTGACCGCGCCCGTCCGGCGGTGCAGAGTTACCGCGGTGCGCGGCTGGACCTCGCCATCGATGCCGGGCTGACCGAACGCCTCAAGCGCGTGGCCCAGCGCGAAGGCTGCACCTTGTTCATGCTGTTGCTCGCCTCATTCCAGGTATTGCTGCACCGTTACAGCGGCCAGTCGGACATCCGCGTGGGCGTGCCGGTGGCCAACCGCAACCGTCTTGAAACCGAAGGCCTGATTGGTTTCTTCGTCAATACCCAGGTGCTGGATGCGCGGATTCAGGGGGCAATGCCTTTCGATCAATTGCTGGCGCAGGTCAAGCAGGCTTCGCTGGGCGCCCAGGCTCACCAGGATTTGCCGTTCGAGCAATTGGTGCAAGCCCTCGCACCGGACCGACACATGAGCCACAGTCCGTTGTTCCAGGTGATGTTCAATCACCAGAGCGGCGATGCCGCCCAAGCGTTGCAACTGCCAGGCTTGCATGTCGAGAGCCTGGATTGGAGCTCGCACACGGCGCAATTCGATCTGACCCTTGGCACGCACGAGACCCAGGGCGCATTGGCCGCCACATTCACCTATGCCACTGATTTATTCGACACTGGCACCATCGAACGCCTGGCCGCTCACTGGCTGAACCTGCTGCAAGGTATCGTCGCCGATCCGCAACGGCGCATCGGGGAATTGCCGCTGCTGGACGCGACCGAGCAACAGCACAACATCGCCCAGTGGAACCCCGGCCCGCGCAGCTTCCCAAGCGACACCTGCGCCCATCAACTGATCGCCGAGCAGGCCCGTCAACGGCCTGACGCCGTGGCCCTGCGTTGCAACGGCCAGACCCTGACCTACGCCGAACTGAATGCCCAGGCCAACCGCCGTGCGCATCAGTTGATCGCTCACGGCGTGGGGCCGGACGTGCTTGTGGGCCTGGCCGCGGAGCGGGGTATCGAGATGATCGTCGGCCTGCTGGCGATCCTCAAGGCCGGCGGCGCCTATGTGCCGCTCGACCCAACCTACCCGCAGGACCGCCTGGCCTACATGATGCAAGACAGCGGCATCCAGCTGCTGCTGGCCCAGGCGTCGCTGGCTGGTCAATTACCGGTGCCTGACGGCGTGAAAACCCTGCTGCTGGATACCGACGTCAGCGCCTTTGCCGACAGCGACCCGCAAGTCGTCGTGGATCCTTCGAACCTCGCCTACGTGATCTACACCTCCGGTTCCACCGGCAATCCCAAAGGCACCTTGCTCGCGCACCACAATATCCTGCGTCTGTTCGCGGCCACTGAACCGTGGTTCGGCTTCGGCCCGCAGGACGTCTGGAGCCTGTTTCACTCCTATGCTTTCGACTTCTCGGTCTGGGAAATTTTCGGTGCACTGCTGCACGGTGGCGAACTGCTGATCGTGCCGTACGACGTCAGCCGCTCGCCCCAGGAATTCCTCGACTTGTTGTGCGACGCGGGCGTCACGGTGCTCAACCAGACGCCGTCGGCGTTCAAGCAGTTGATGCACGTGGCTTGTACCGACTCCCGGGCCAATGCCCTGCGCTACGTGGTATTCGGCGGCGAGGCGCTGGACGTCAAGAGCCTGCGCCCATGGTTCGAACGGTTTGGCGACAGCGCGCCACAGCTGATCAACATGTACGGCATCACCGAAACCACGGTGCACGTCACCTACCGTCCGCTGTCGGTGGCTGATCTCGAGCTGGACGCCAGCAGTCCGATTGGCGAACCGATAGCCGACCTGTCGTGGTACCTGCTCGACGGTGAACTGAACCCGGTGGCCAAAGGCTGCATCGGTGAACTGTATGTTGGCCGCGCCGGCCTGGCCCGGGGCTACCTGAAGCGTGGCGACCTGACGGCACTGCGTTTTATTCCCGACCCGTTCGGCGAAAGCGGTGCGCGGTTGTACCGCACCGGTGACCTGGCGCAATACCGCAGCGACGGGGTGATCGAGTACATCGGCCGGATTGACCATCAGGTGAAAATCCGTGGCTTTCGTATCGAACTGGGTGAAATTGAAGCGCGCCTGAACGCCCTGGCGGCGGTGCGCGAAGCCGTGGTCTTGGCCCAGGAAGGGCTGAACGGCCAGCAATTGGTGGCTTACGTGATCCCGGCGCAAGGTGCCGAGGATGCAGGCGCCCTCAAGGCGCAGTTGAAAGCGGACCTGCCGGACTACATGGTACCGACGCACCTGCTGTTCCTGAATGAATGGCCACTGACCGCCAACGGCAAGCTCGACCGCAAGGCCCTGCCGCAGCCGGACGCAAGCCAGGTACAGCACGARTACGTGGCGCCGCAAAGCGCGCTGGAACAGCAAATCGCAACCGTCTGGCAAGACGTGCTGAAACTGGARCGGGTTGGCCTCACCGACAACTTCTTCGAACTGGGTGGCGACTCGATTATCTCGATTCAAGTGGTCAGCCGCGCCCGGCAGTCCGGCATGCGCTTTAGTCCAAAAGACCTGTTCCAGCACCAGACGGTGCAGGCATTGGCGACTGTCGCGCAGACCGGTGACCCGGTGCAGGTAATCGATCAGGCTGCGGTGCAGGGCCCGGCGTTGCTGCTACCGATTCAACAGGCTTACTTTGCCGACGCCATCCCGCAGCGTCATCACTACAACCAGTCGGTGCTGCTGCAACCGGCCCGTGCGCTGCAAGCGGCGCTGGTGGAGCAAGCATTGCAGGCGCTGGTGCTGCATCACGATGCGTTGCGGGTGATGTTCAACGAAAGCGCCGAAGGCTGGAGTGCCAGCCATCGCGACGCATCGATGCGCAATGATCTGTTATGGGTGCGCCCGGTGGCCGATGCTGGCGCGCTGGAAGTGCTGGCCAATCAAGCCCAGCGCAGCCTGAACCTGCAAACCGGACCCTTGCTGCGCGCCGTGTTGGCGACCCTGGACGATGGCACCCAGCGGCTGTTGCTGGTGATCCATCACCTGGCGG
This sequence comes from Pseudomonas sp. Ag1, assembly GCF_000278565.1. Classification (NCBI taxonomy): domain Bacteria; kingdom Pseudomonadati; phylum Pseudomonadota; class Gammaproteobacteria; order Pseudomonadales; family Pseudomonadaceae; genus Pseudomonas; species Pseudomonas sp. Ag1. The sequence continues at coordinate 59,120 of NZ_AKVH01000095.1, read as the reverse complement.
TGGACGGTGTGTCGTGGCGGATTCTGTTCGACGACCTGCAAACGGCCTACAACCAATTGCTCGCCGGGCAAGCCTTGCAATTGCCGGCCAAGACCAGCTCGGTCAAGACGTTTGCCGAACAGTTGCAAGCGCATGCACGCAGCGCGCAATTGCAGCAGCAGTTGGCCTACTGGCAGGCGCAACTGCAAGGTGCGCCGGCTGACCTGCCGTGCCTCAACCCCGAGGCGAGCCCACAGAACGGCCAGGCCGTCACTGTTCATACGCGTCTGGACAAACACCTGACGCGGCAACTGCTGCAGGAAGCGCCAGCCGCCTATCGCACTCAGGTCAACGACCTGTTGCTGACCGCCCTGGCGCGGGTGGTCTGCCGTTGGACCGGGCATGCAAGTACCTTGATCCAGCTTGAAGGCCATGGTCGCGAAGAGTTGTTTGCCAACATCGACCTGACGCGCACCGTGGGGTGGTTCACCAGTATGTTCCCGGTCCAGTTGTCGCCGGCGGCGGCACTCGGGGACTCGATCAAGTCGATCAAGCAAGGGTTGCGATCGATCCCGGACAAGGGGGTGGGTTTCGGCGCGCTGCGCTTCCTCGGTGACGAGGCCAGCCGGTCAGCCTTGCAAGCGCTGCCGGTGCCGCGCATTACCTTCAACTACCTGGGGCAGTTCGACGCCAGCTTCGATAAGGAACAGGGCGCGTTGTTCAGCCCGGCCAGCGAAAGCGCCGGTGAAGAGCAAAGCGCGATGGCGCCCCTGGGCAATTGGCTGAGCCTCAACGGGCGGGTATTTGATGGCGCACTGAGCCTGGGCTGGACGTTCAGCCACCAACAGTTCGAGCAGGCCACCATCCAGCAACTGGCCGACGATTATGCCGTGGAACTGGCTCTGTTGATCGGTCATTGCTGCGATCCTGCAAACCATGGCATGACGCCTTCCGACTTCCCGCTGGCCAGCTTTACCCAACCGCAGCTCGATAACCTGGGCCTCGCCGCCCGTTCGGTGGATGACATCTACCCGCTGGCGCCGATGCAGCAGGGCATGCTGTTCCACAGCTTGTACGAACACGGCAGCGGTCAGTACATCAATCAGATGTGCCTGGACATCGACGGTCTCGACCCACAGCGTTTCGAAGATGCCTGGCAGGCGGCGGTCGACGCCCATGACATTTTGCGCAGCAGTTTCATCTGGGAAGGCAGCGAGCAACCGGTGCAGGTGGTGCATAAACAGGTGCGCGTACCCTTCACCGCGCTGGATTGGAGCACACGCACGGATGCCCCGCAGGCCCTCGTCGAGTTGGCGTCCAGCGAGCGCGACCAGGGTTTCGACCTCGCCCTCGCGCCGCTGCTGCGGCTGGTGCTGGTCAAGACCGCTGAACAGCGTTATCACCTGATTTATACCCATCACCACATTCTGATGGACGGCTGGAGCAACTCGCAGCTGCTGGGCGAGGTGTTGCAACGTTACGATGGCCAGGTGCTGCCGCGCCCGGCGGGCCGCTATCGTGACTACATCGCCTGGCTGCAAGGGCGTGATGCCAAGGCCAGTGAAACGTTCTGGCGTGCGCAACTGCACGCGCTCGACGCGCCGACGCGCCTCGCCGAAAACCGTTTCGCCGCGCCGCAGCCGGCTGTCGAAACCAGCCATGCCAGCCTGTATCACTCACTGTCCCAACAGCAGACCCAGCGCCTGGGCGAATTCGCCCGCCAGCAAAAGGTCACCCTCAATACCGTGGTCCAGGCGGCCTGGTTGCTGCTCCTGCAACATTACACCGGGCATGACACGGTGGCCTTCGGCGCCACGGTGTCCGGACGCCCCGGCGAACTCAAAGGCGTCGAACAGCAGATAGGCCTGTTCATCAATACCTTGCCGGTGATTGCCAGCCCCCGGCCGGAACAATCGGTCACCAGCCTGCTGCAACAGCTTCAGGCCCGCAACGTTGCGTTGCGCGAGCATGAACACACGCCGCTGTTCGAGATTCAGCGCTGGGCCGGGCAGGGCGGTGAAGGCCTGTTCGACACGCTGCTGGTGTTCGAAAACTACCCGCTGGCCGAGGCCCTGCAAGCGCAGGCACCGTCAGGCCTGAGCTTCGGCACGGTGGGTAATCAGGAACAGACTAATTTCCCGTTGACCCTGGCCGTTAATCTCAATGAGACCCTGAGCCTGCACTTCACTTATGCCCATGCTGCGTTCCATACACATACAATCCAGCGCCTGGCTGAGCAGGTGGAGCACGTGCTCGCACAGATGGTGAGCCTGGCCGCCGACCGTAGCCTGGGCGATATCGACCTGGTTGGCGCGGCGACGCGCACCGTGCTGTTGCGCGACTGGAATGCCACGGCAGTGCCGGCCACCGACCCACGCCACGTTCATCAATGGTTCGAGTCCCAGGCTCGACGCACGCCTGATGCGCCGGCCCTGTTGGCCGATCAAGCGTCGCTGACCTATGCCCAGCTCAACCTGCGCGCCAATCGCCTGGCTCATGCGTTGATCGAGCGGGGTGTAGGCCCGGACGTGTTGGTGGGGCTGTGCATGCCGCGCAGCGTGCAGATGGTCGTCGGGCTACTGGCGATCCTCAAGGCCGGTGGTGCCTATGTACCGCTGGACCCCGCTTATCCACAGGATCGCTTGATGTACATGGTCGAGGACAGCGGCATTGCCTTGCTGTTGACCGAAACCAGCGTACAGCCGTACTTCGCTGACGTGGCCGTGGACTGCCTGCTGCTGGACGCACTGCCCGAGCGGTTCGATGGCTACGGCGAGCATGAGCCTTCGGTAACCGTCGACAGCCAGAACCTCGCCTATGTGATCTATACCTCCGGTTCCACCGGGAAACCCAAAGGCGTGACGATTCGCCATGGCGCCCTGAGCAACCATATGGAATGGATGCAGGGTTGCCTGAAGCTGAATCACAGTGACCGTGTCCTGCAGAAGACCGCCATCAGTTTCGACGCCTCGGTGTGGGAGTTCTGGTTGCCACTGATGAGCGGCGCGCAACTGGTATTGGCCGCGCCGCAATTGAACCTGGACTTGACCACCTTGTGGGTCGAGGTGGAGCGTTGGGGGATCAGTGTGCTGCAAATGGCGCCATCGTTGCTGCAGGCGCTGTTGCCGCTGGCGACCCGTGAACACCTGGCCTCCTTGCGCCTGCTGCTGTGCGGCGGCGAAGCGCTGAGTGCGCACCTTTCCCGCCAGGTCCTGGGCCTCTTCGATGGCGAGCTGCGCAATCTTTATGGCCCCACGGAGGCCACGATTGATACCAGCAGCCATGCCGTGGCGGCCACTGTCGAAGACGACGGGCGAATCATCGCCATCGGTCGTCCGATCAACAACGTATGCACCTATGTGCTGGACGGCGCCTTGCAGCCTTGCGCCGTGGGGGCGATTGGCGAGTTGTACATCGGTGGTGAATCCCTGGCCCGTGGTTATCACCAGCGTCCAGGGCTGACCGCCGAGCGCTTCGTTCCCGATCCGTTTGGCGAGTCGGCCGCTGCACGCCTGTATCGCACCGGCGACCTGGTGCGCCACGCCGAAAATGGCGTAATCGAATACATCGGCCGGATTGACCATCAGGTGAAAATCCGTGGCCTGCGCATTGAGCTGGGTGAAATCGAAGCCCGCCTCCACGCTCAACCTGAAGTACGAGATGCGGTAGTGCTGGCTCGGGAAACGGCGACCGGCACGAGCCTGGTGGGTTGGCTTGTCAGCCAGGACAGCAGCCTGGATAGGGCGGCCGAGGCGCGCTTGAGTGAACAGCTCAAGGCGCGGCTGGCACAACAGATGCCGGACTTCATGGTGCCCACCCATCTGGTCTTCCTCGATCAACTGCCGCTTACACCCAACGGCAAACTCGACCGCAAGGCACTGCCCGCGCCGGATAACCGCGCGCTGCATTCGGCTTACCTGGCGCCGCAAAGCGATCTGGAATGCAAGGTCGCGGCCATCTGGCAAGGCGTGCTCAACGTTGAGCAGGTCGGTCTGGCGGATGATTTCTTCGAGCTGGGCGGGCATTCGCTGCTGGTGGTGAATGTGGTGTCGCGCCTGCAGCTCGAACTGGGCATGAAGTTAACGCCCCAATTGATATTCCAATTTCCGGTCCTCGGTGCGTTTGTCGCGCAACTGGAGCAGACCGGCACGTCAATGAGCACGTCAAAATTGAGCAAGCTTGAAGCGCTGCTTGATGAATTCGAGGAGGTTTGATGGACACCGCTGTCGCACAACGTATTGCCAGGCGCTTCATAACGCTGCCGCTGGAAAAACGCCGTCTTTACCTGCAGAAAATGCTCGAAGAGGACGTTTCCCCGGCGAACCTGCCGATTCCGCCTGTCAGTGCCGAGTTCGACACGTTGTCATTGTCCTTTGCCCAGGAGCGTCAATGGTTCTTGTGGCAGCTGGACCCGGAAAGCGCGGCTTATCACATGCCTACGGCCCTGCGCTTGCGCGGTCCATTGGACATTGCGGCGCTGCAACAGAGTTTCAGTGCGCTGGTCGCGCGCCATGAGAGCCTGCGTACCACCTTCGTGGTGCACGGCGAGCAAGTGGTGCAGCAAGTGCAGGAGGCTGCACCGGTAAGTCTGCAGGTGCAGCCTCTGGCCCAGGTGCCGGATGCGGCGCAACTGCGGCATTTGATCGAAGACGAGACGCGCCGGCTGTTCGACTTGCAGCAGGGGCCCTTGTTGCGTACGTGCCTGTTGCAACTGGGCGCGGATGACCATGTGCTGATTGTCACCTTGCACCACATCGTTTCCGATGGCTGGTCGATGCAGGTAATGGTCGAGGAGTTGGTCAAGGGTTACGCCGCGTTCAGTCGAGGGTTGAGCCTGGAACTGCCAGCGTTGCCGATTCAATACAGCGACTACGCCATCTGGCAGCGGCACTGGATGGAGGCCGGCGAGCGGGAGCGGCAGTTGCAATACTGGACCGCGCAACTGGGCGGCGAGCAGCCGGTGCTTGAGCTCCCGACTGACGTTGCGCGCCCGGCCGTGATGAGCTATCGCGGTGCCCGGCTGGAGTTGGATATCGACACCGCGCTGGCCTGTGGCCTCAAGCAGATGGCCCAGCGCGAAGGGGTCAGTCTGTTCATGATCCTGCTGGCCTCCTACCAGGCCTTGCTGCATCGCTACAGCGGGCAGAACGACATTCGGGTTGGCGTGCCGACCGCGAACCGTAACCGGGTGGAGACCGAGGGGTTGATCGGCTTTTTCGTCAACACCCAAGTGCTCAAGAGTGAGGTCGACAGCCAGGGCTCCTTCAGTGCCTTGCTGCAACAGGTCAAGCAGACTGCGCTGGATGCCCAGGCGCATCAGGACCTGCCGTTCGAGCAACTGGTGGAAGCCTTGCAGCCGCAACGCAACCTGAGCCACAGCCCGCTGTTTCAAGTGATGTTCAACCACCAGACCCAAGGCCCGGCGGGCGAGGGGCCGGCCGGTGAATTGAAGGTCGAGGGGCTGCGCTGGGATACCCATAGTGCACAGTTCGACTTGACCCTGGAAACCATGGAGCGCCCCGATGGGCTGTCTGCGGCGCTGATCTATGCCACGGATCTGTTCGGTGCAGACACGGTTGCGCGGATGGCCGGGCACTGGCAAAACCTGCTGCAGGCAATCATCGCGAACCCGGCACAAAGCATCGGTGAGCTGCCGTTGCTTGACGCTGAACAGCGCCAAGCGCAGCTCGACGATTGCGTCCGCACGTCGGTAGCCACCCCGCAGGCGGGTTATGTTCATCGATTGTTCGAGGCACAGGTGGCCCGCTCGCCGGAGGCGCAGGCGCTGGTCATCAATGGCCAGCGCTTGAGCTACGGGCAACTCAATACCCGGGCCAATCAGTTGGCGGTGGAGCTGCAACGTCACGGGGTGGGCGCGGGTGTGCTGGTGGGCATTGCCGTCGAACGCAGCCCGCACATGCTGATCGGGTTGTTGGCAATCCTCAAGGCCGGCGGCGCCTATCTGCCCCTCGATCCCGCGTTCCCGCAGGATCGCCTCGCCTACATGATTGAGGACAGTGGCATCGACCTGTTGCTGACCCAACATTCACTGCTCAGCCAGATCCCGGTGCCTGACACGGTCACTACGCTGGTGCTGGATCAACCGGGCAATTGGCTTGACGGCCATGCCGGTGACGATCTGCCAACCCGGCTGGATCCGGAGCACCTGGCTTATGTCATCTACACGTCTGGCTCCACCGGCCAGCCGAAAGGGGTGATGGTGCGACATGGCGCCCTGACCAACTTTGTCGCAAGCATGGCCAGGGTGCCGGGCATGACCGCCCAGGATCGGGCGTTGTCACTGACCACGTTCTCGTTTGATATTTTCGGCCTGGAAATCTACGTACCCCTGATGGTCGGCGCGTGCATCGTGCTGACCGGCCAGGAGGTGGCGCAGGACCCGTACGCAGTGCTGGCCCTGATCGACGCCGAACAGGTCAACGTGGTGCAGGCAACTCCCTCGACCTGGCGCATGTTGCTCGACAATGAACAGGCCCACGTGCTCCAGGGGTGCACGTGCCTGTGCGGCGGCGAGGCGTTGCCCCAGGAACTGGCGGTGCGCATGCTTGGCCTTGGCGGTGAAGTCTGGAATCTCTATGGCCCGACGGAAACCACGGTCTGGTCGGCGTTGCACCGGCTGCGTCCGCAGGCTGCGCAACCTTGGCTGGGCGGGCCAATCGACAACACATCGCTGTACATCGTCGGTGCAGACCTGATGCCGGTGCCCTATGGTGTTGCCGGCGAATTGCTGATCGGCGGGGACGGCCTGGCGCGGGGTTACTTCCAGCGCCCGGGATTGACCGCCGAACGTTTTGTTCCCCATCCGTTTTCCAGCACCGGCGAGCGGCTTTACCGCACCGGCGACCTCGCACGTCAGCGCCCGGACGGTATCCTCGAATACCTGGGGCGGATCGACCATCAGGTGAAAATTCGCGGTTTCCGCATCGAGCTCGGGGAAATCGAAGCGCGCCTGCTGGAGCAGGACGCTGTACGTGAAGCCGCGGTACTGGCCCAGGATGCCCCGGGCGGCCAGGCGTTGGTGGCGTATGTGGTCCCCGCCGCCGAATGGCAGGGCCTGGATGCCGACGGCCAGGGTCGCCTGCGCGACAGCCTGAACGCCCGGCTCAAGGCCAACTTGCCCGACTACATGGTGCCGGCGCATATGGTGCTGTTGCCAAGGTTCCCGCTGACCCCCAATGGCAAGCTGGACCGCAGGCAACTGCCCAAGCCCGATGCCAGCCAATGGCAGAAAACCTACGTGGCTGCGCAGACACCGGTGCAGCAAGCGGTGGCGGCGATCTGGGCCGAGGTGCTCAACGTGCCGCGGGTTGGCCTGAGTGACAACTTTTTCGAGCTGGGCGGCCATTCGCTGCTGGCGACCCAAATGGTTTCGCGGATTCGCCAGCAACTGCAAGTCCAGGTGCCTTTGCGCCTGCTGTTCGCCCATAACACCTTGCAAGCATTTGTCGAGGCGATGGCCCCGGCATCGTTGACTCCTGAACAGGCCATCCCGCGCGTTGCACGCGACCAGCCGCTTGCCCTGTCATATGCCCAGCAACGGCAATGGTTTTTGTGGCAATTGGAGCCCACCAGCAGCGCCTACCATATTCCCGCGGCCCTGCGTTTGCGCGGACACCTTGACCTGGCGGCCTTGCAACAGTGTTTTGACGCCCTGGTGGCGCGTCATGAGAGCTTGCGTACCCGGTTTGTGCTGGAGAACGAGCGTCCCGTACAACGGGTCGACGCGCCGGCACCGGTGGCGATTGCGCTTGAGTCGGCGGCTGCCGGGCTGGATGACCCTGGCCTGCGCGGCTTGATTGAAACTGAAACCCGCCAACTCTTTGATCTGCAGCGTGGGCCGTTGCTGCGGGTCAAGCTGTTGCAACTGGGCGCTGAAGATCACGTGCTGATCCTGACCCAGCACCACATCGTGTCGGATGCCTGGTCGATGCGGGTCATGATCGATGAGCTGATGCAGTTATACCGCGGCTTCAGTCAAGGCCAACCGGCGGCGTTGGCGGCACTGCCGATCCAGTATGCCGATTACGCACAGTGGCAGCGTCAGTGGCTGGCGGCGGGTGAGCAGCAACGTCAGCTCAGCTACTGGACAGAACAGTTGGGCGGCGAGCAACCGGTCCTTGAACTGCCAACCGACCATCCACGTCCGGTTCAGCAAAGCTATCGTGGGGCCCGGCTGCCGATCACCCTCGAGCCGTCCCTGGCCGAGAGTCTCAAGCGCCTGGCGCAGCAGCAAAACACCACACTGTTCATGCTGCTGCTGGCCGGCTTCCAGACCTTGTTGCACCGCTACAGCGGGCAGCAGGATATTCGCGTCGGGGTACCGATTGCCAACCGCAATCGCCTGGAAACCGAAGGGATGCTGGGTTTCTTCGTCAACACCCAGGTACTCCGGGCCGACATTGAGGGGCACCTGCGCTTTGACCAATTGCTTCATCAGGTCAAGCAGCGGGTACTGGGAGCACAGGCCCATCAGGACCTGCCGTTCGAGCAACTGGTGGAGCTGCTTGCACCTGCACGCAACCTGAGCCATACGCCATTGTTCCAGGCCATGTTCAACCATGCCAGTGATGCTCGTCGCGAGGCGATTGAACTGCCGGGGTTGAGCCTGGAGCAATTGACCTGGGATTCGGGCAGCGTGCAGTTCGACCTCTCCCTGGATACGTTCGAGTACAGCGAAGGCATCAGTGCCGCACTGTCCTATGCCTCTGACTTGTTTGAGCCAGCCACCGTCGCACGCCTGGGCGAACACTGGCTGAACCTGCTGCGCGCGATTGTGGCCAACCCCACCCAGCGCATCGCCGAATTACCGATGCTCGATGCGGTGCAGCGCCGGATGATGGTTGAGGACTGGAACCGCACGTTCGCCCACTACCCGAACCACCAGCCGGTGCACCACTTGATCGAAGCCCAGGTGGAGCGGGCCCCACATGCCGTGGCGTTGGTGTTCGAGGGGCAGTCGCTGACCTATGCCCAGCTCAACGCGCGGGCCAACCGATTGGCTCACGCCTTGATCGCGCGTGGCGTAGGCCCCGATGTGCTGGTGGGCATTGCACTGCACCGCAGCCTGGAAATGGTGGTGGGCCTGTTGGCGATCCTGAAGGCCGGCGGCGCCTATGTACCGCTGGACCCGGAATACCCGCCGGAACGCCTGTCCTACATGATCGACGACAGCGGCATCGAATGGTTGCTGACCCAGCAAGCACTGGTCGCAACCTTGCCGCTGCCGGAACGGGTGCGCACGCTGATACTCGATGGTGACGATGCCTGGCTGGCCGGTGAGGCGCAAGGCAACCCCGAGTCGCGGGCCGTCGCGCAAAACCTCGCCTATGTGATTTACACCTCCGGATCCACCGGCAAACCCAAAGGGGCTGGCAACAGCCACGGTGCCCTGACCAACCGGTTGTGCTGGATGCAACAGGCCTACGGGTTGCACGCCGACGACCGCGTGCTGCAAAAAACGCCGTTCAGCTTCGATGTGTCCGTCTGGGAGTTTTTCTGGCCGCTTATGACCGGCGTCCGCTTGGTCGTGGCGTCGCCTGGGGATCATCGCGATCCACAGAAGCTGGTCCAATTGATCGAGCGCGAAGGCATTACTACCCTGCATTTCGTCCCGTCGATGCTGCAAGCGTTCGTGCTGGATGCCAATGTCAGCCGCTGCACCAGCCTCACCCGTATCGTTTGCAGTGGCGAAGCGTTGCCGATCGATGCGCAGCAGCAGGTCTTCGCCAAGCTGCCGGGCGCGGGGCTGTTCAATCTCTACGGCCCTACCGAAGCCGCAATTGATGTCACCCACTGGACCTGTCGTGACGAGGGCCGTGACGCCGTGCCCATCGGCGAGCCGATTGCGAACTTGATGACCTACATTCTCGACGCCGAGCTCAACCCGGTGCCCTGCGGCGTCAACGGCGAACTGTACCTCAGCGGCCAGGGACTGGCGCGTGGGTACCACCGTCGCCCTGAGCTGACGGCCGAACGATTCGTGGCAAGCCCGTTTGTCGCGGGTGAACGGCTGTACCGCACGGGCGACTTGGCCCGTTACCGCGTTGACGGGGTGATTGATTACATTGGCCGTATCGACCATCAGGTGAAAATCCGCGGCTTTCGTATCGAGCTGGGTGAAATCGAGGCCCGTCTGCTGGAGCACGGGGCCGTGCGCGAAGCCGTGGTGGTGGCGCAGGACAGCCGCAACGGCAAAGCCCTGAGTGGCTACGTCGTTACCCAGCCTGGCGCCGCCAGCGACTGGCCGGCACTGCGCGAGGCGCTGACTGCGCATCTGCGCCAGACCCTGCCGGAACACATGGTGCCGACGCACCTGACGCCGCTGGAAAAAATGCCCCTGAGCCCCAACGGCAAACTCGACCGCAAGGCTCTCCCGGTGCCAGACATGGCTGAGGTACAGCAGGACTTCGTGGCTCCCGCCAATGCAGTCGAAAGTGCCCTGGTCGAGATCTGGCAAGCCGTGCTCGGCGTGGCCCGGGTGGGCACTGCCGATAACTTCTTCGCCTTGGGCGGTGACTCGATCAATTCGATTCAAGTGGTCAGCCGTGCACGTCAGCAGGGAATCGGCCTGGCCCCCAAGGACCTGTTCCTGCACCAGAACATCCAGGCGCTGGCCCGGGCTGCGAGCGCCGATCAAGCCGCAACGATCGATCAGGGGCCGGTCAGCGGTGACAGCCATCTGGTTCCGATGCAGCACTGGTTCTTCGCCAATGACATGGCGCACCGTGACCACTGGAACCAGTCGCTGATGCTGACCCCGCGCGAGCCATTGGACGGCGCATGTCTGCAGCAGGCCCTTGAGCACGTGGTGGCCCATCATGACGCCTTGCGCTTGCGCTTCGTGCAATCGGGCGATGGTACCTGGCAGGCCAGCCATGAGGCCGTCGGCGCACAACCGGTAGGCCTCTGGCAGCGCCAGGCAGAGAACGCCGATGAGATCATCGCCATTGCCAACCAGGCGCAACGCAGCCTCGACCTGCAACACGGCCCGCTGCTGCGTTGCAGCCTGATCGCAGTGCAGGACGGCAGTTCGCGCCTGCATCTGGCGATTCACCATCTGGTGATGGACGGTGTGTCGTGGCGCGTGCTGCTGGAAGACTTGCAAACGGCCTACCGGCAGCTGGCGGTAAACCAGCCTGTGGTGTTGCCACCCAAGTCCACCGCGTTCAAGGCGTGGGCCGAGCAGTTGCAGGGCTACGCCCACAGCGAAGGGCTGGCTCGGGAGTTGAGTTACTGGACCGGGCAACAGGCCCATGCGTTGCCGGAACTGCCACGGGCGCGGCCTGAGGGCAGCCAGGCTTCGGTGCATGGCCATTCGGTCAACACGCGTCTGGATACAGAACAGACTCGGCGCCTGCTCAAGCAGGCACCGTCGGCCTATCGCACCCAGGTCAACGACCTTTTGCTCAGTGCCCTGGCGCAGGTGATTTGCCAGTGGACTGCGCAACCTGCGTGCCTGGTGCAACTGGAAGGCCATGGCCGTGAGGAACTGTTCGGCGACGTCGACCTGAGCCGCACGTTGGGCTGGTTCACCAGCCTGTTCCCGGTGGTATTGACCCCATCGGTGCACGCGGCAGACACCATCAAGGGCATCAAGGAACAGCTGCGCGCGGTGCCGAACAAGGGCCTGGGTTATGGCGTGCTGCGTTACCTCGGTGCAGAGGATGTCCGCTCGCGTCTGGCGAAACTCGCGCAGGCCCGGATTACCTTCAACTACCTCGGCCAGTTCGACCAGAGCTTTGATGAGCAGGCGTTATTCGCGCCGAGCGAGGAGGGCAGCGGGGCTGGGCACGCTGATGACGTGGCGCTGGGCAACTGGCTGACCATCGATGGCCGGGTGTACAACGGCCAGTTGTCCCTGGACTGGACCTTCAGCCGCGACGTTTTTGATGAGGCCACCGTCCAGCAATTGGCCGATGCCTACGGCGTCGCGTTGCAGGCACTGATCGAGCATTGCTGCGGCGAAGAGCATCAGGGCCTGACGCCGTCTGACTTCCCGCTGGCCCGTTTGACCCAGGCGCACCTTGACGGCTTGCCGGTGCCCGTGGCGCAGGTGCAAGACGTCTATGCGTTGTCACCGATGCAAGAAGGCATGCTGTTCCACACCCTGGCCGACGACAGCAGCGGTTTGTATATCAACCAGATCAGCCTGCCGGTACACGGGCTGGATACCGAACGCTTCGCCGCAGCCTGGCAATCGGTGATTGAGCGTGAGGACATTCTGCGGACCAGCTTTCACTGGCAGGATGGCTTGAGCGCCCCGGTGCAAATTGTCCACCGCCAGGCCGAATTGCCGCTGCTGATCGAAGACTGGCGCGGCCGGGACATCAGCGAACAGGCGATCGGCGAGCGCGCAACGGCTGATTACCTGCAAGGGTTCGATCTGGCCCGTGCGCCGTTGCAGCGTGTGCTGTTGCTGCGGCTTGAGGACGACCGCTACCAGATGATCTGGACCTGCCATCACATCCTGATGGACGGCTGGAGCAGTTCGCGACTGTTTGGCGAGGTAATGCAGTTTTATGCCCAGGGCCACGTGCCGACACGCAACGGTCGTTACCGCGAGTTCATCGAATGGCTGCAACGCCAGGATCAACGGGCGCTGGAGGGCTTCTGGAGAAGCCGTCTTGCAACGCTGGAGCAGGCCACTTCGCTGAACCAGGCGATGTTCCCGCGGCATGTCGAGGATTTGCCCGGGCACCAAGCGCTTTACTCACGTTGGGATGCGGTGCAAACCGCACGCCTGCAACAGGCTTGCCGCGCCTTGCAAATCACCCCCAACACGCTGATCCAGGGCGCGTGGCTGTTGTTGCTGCAACGCTTTACCGGGCAGAACACTGTGGTGTTCGGTGCCACCGTGGCTGGCCGTCCTGCGGGGTTGGCCAATGCCGACAACATCCTGGGGCTGTTCATCAATACGCTACCGGTGATCCAGACCCTGGAACCCGCGCAGCCGCTGGATCAGTGGCTGCAAGCGTTGCAGGCCTGCAACATGGACATCCGTGAGTACGCACACGCGCCGCTGGCGGATATCCAGCGCTGGTCGGGGCTGGGTGGGCAAGGGCTGTTCGACAGCATCATCGTGTTTGAAAACTACCCGATCGATGAGCGCCTGGGTGAGCAACAGGACACCGGCCTGAGTTTCGGCGAGTCGCGTAACCATGACGTGACCAACTTTGCGATGGACCTGGCGGTCAATCTCGGCGAACAGTTGTCGATCGAATATCTGTTCCTGCGCAATGCCTTCAGTGTCGAGGCGGTAGAGCAGATTCGCCGCTGCATGGAAGACACCCTCGAGGCCATGATCGTTACGCCGACGGCGCGCCTGGGCAACCTTCAGCGCCTTGGGGCCGAGCAGTGGCGAGCCTTTGAGCAGTGGAGTGCGGCGCCGAATGCCAGCTATCACGCGCAGCTCTTGCCGGAACTGATCGCACGCCATGCCGATTCGCGTGGCGAGGCGACGGCACTGGTGTGTGGGGGCGATTCGCTGAGCTACGGTGAGCTGGAACGTCGAGCCAATGGCCTGGCCCATCGCTTGATCGAGCTGGGGGCTGGGCCGGAAGTGGTGGTCGGGGTGGCCCTGGAGCGCTCCGTCGAGATGATCGTGGCGTTACTGGCGGTGATGAAAAGCGGCGCGGCTTATGTGCCGTTGGACATCGACTATCCGCCCGAACGCCTGGCGTTCATGATGCAAGACTCGGCGATGGCGCTGTTGCTGACCCATAGCCAGGTGCAGGCGCGCCTTCCGGCGGTGGAAGGCCTGGCGCAGCTGGCCATCGACACGTTTGACCGCGCCGGCTACAGCGACACGCCGCCCGCCAGCAGTTTGCTGGGCGCCAATCTGGCCTACTTGATTTATACCTCGGGCTCCACCGGTCGGCCGAAAGGCGTGGCAGTGGCGCATGGGCCGATGAGCATGCATTGCCAGGCCATCGCCGGGCTGTATGACATGGATGAGCGCACCCGCGAGCTGCATTTCATGTCGTTTGCCTTCGACGGCGCTCATGAGCGCTGGCTCAGTACGCTATTGAGCGGGGGCACGCTGGTGATCCGCGATGCCAGCCTGTGGACACCGGAGCAGACCTTCGACGCCTTGCATCAACACGGCATCACGATTGCCTGTTTCCCGCCGGCCTACCTCAAGCAGTTGGCCGAGTACGCGGCCCATAGCCAACAGGAACCACCCGCGGTACGGGTGTATTGCTTCGGTGGCGATGCGGTGCCGGACCAGACCTTCGAACAAGTGAAAGCGGCACTGCGTCCACAGTTCTTTACCAACGGCTATGGCCCCACCGAAACCGTGGTCACGCCGATGCTCTGGAAGGTCCCGGTCGACACCCGGTGCGAGGCTGCCTATGCGCCGATCGGGCGTGCTGTCGGCGAGCGCGCGCTGTACGTGCTGGACGAAGACCTCAACCCGCTGCCGCCGGGGATTGCCGGTGAGCTCTACATCGGCGGTCAGGGCATTGCCCGCGGCTATTACCGTCGTCCGGACCTGAGTGCCGAGCGCTTTGTGCCGGACCCGTTCGGGTCGCCGGGCGATCGTCTCTACCGCAGCGGCGACCTGGTACGCCAGCGTGTTGATGGTGTGCTTGATTACGTCGGGCGTATTGACCACCAGATCAAGGTCCGGGGCTTTCGCATTGAACTGGGGGAAATCGAGGCGAGCCTGCGGCAACTGGACGATGTCAGTGACGCGTTGGTGATCGCCCGTGACAGTGCGTCGGGCAAGCAACTGATCGGTTATGTGGTGACGCCCGATGGCATGGCCATCGGTGATCGCCTCAAGGCGGACTTGCGCGCGCAATTGCCGGATTACATGGTGCCCACCCAGGTCATCTGCATGGCGGCGCTGCCTGTCACGCCCAACGGCAAGCTGGATCGCCAGGCCTTGCCGGAGCCTGAATTCAAGGGCGGCGAGTATGTTCCCGGCCGTACTCGTGACGAGCAACTGCTGGCACAGGTCTGGGCTGATGTGTTGCAAGTGGAGCGCGTGGGCATCACCGACAACTTCTTCGAGTTGGGCGGTGACTCGATCCTCAGCCTGCAAGTCGTCTCGCGGGTACGCAACCACCCTGAACTGAAGATGGACCTCAAGCTGCGGGACCTGATGCGCGGGCAGACCATCGAGGCGATTTTCGAGCAGCGTTCAAGCACCGTCGCCACGCTGATCGAGGATGTTTCGCAGGTGGCCGCCGAGGGCCAGTTCAACCTGATTCCGATCCAGCAGTGGCTGTTCGACCAGCGTATGAGCGAGCCGCACCATTACAACCAGGCATTGATGCTGCGTGCACGCCAGGCGCTGAATCTGCCGGCGCTGGAGCTGGCATTGCGCTGCATGTTGAAGCAGCACGACGCCCTGCGCCTGCGCTTTCGTGAGGTGGGCGCACGCTATTACCAGCATTACCAGCCGCTGGAGGACATGCAGGCGCAATGGGCCACTGAGCCCTTGTTATGGCAACACACCGTGGCCGATGAGGCGGAGCTTGAGCTGTACGCCGAACAGGTACAGCGCAGCCTGGACCTGCAAGACGGGCCGGTGTGGCGTACCGCTCATGTGACGTTGGGCAATGGCCAGGTGCGGGTATTGATGGTGATCCATCATTTGGTGATCGACACCGTTTCCTGGCGTTTGCTGCTGCAGGATTTGCAGGTCGCTTATGAGGCTTACCGCAATGGCCAGGCGCCGGCCCTGCCGATTCGTACCAGCAGCTACCGGGCCTGGGCCGAGGGGCTGCAAGCGTACGCGGCGAATTATTCGGCGCAGGAGCAAGCCTGGTGGCTTGAGCAGATCGACCAGCCGGGCAGTGAGCTGCCGTGCGATAACCCGCGTGGCAAGAACCAGGTGCAGTACCAGTCGGTCGCGCTGATGGGCCTGTCGCAGGAGCATACCCAGCAGTTGCTCAAGCAAGTGCCTGCGGTCTACCAGACGCAGATCAACGATGTGTTGCTCGCCGCGCTGAGCCGGGTGTTGTGCCGCTGGAGCGGGCAGCCTTCGGTATTGATCCAGCTCGAAGGCCATGGCCGCGAAGACCTGGTCAAGGACATCGACCTGAGCCGCAGCCTGGGCTGGTTCACCAGCATGTTCCCGGTGCGCCTGGCACCCGGTGCCGGGGCTGATATCGGGAGCTCGGTGCGTGCGGTGCAGCGGCAATTGGCGGCCGTACCGAACAAGGGCCTGGGCTACGGCATCCTGCGTCACATGAGCGGTGTGTCGATGGCCGATACCTTGCGCCTGGCACCCCAGGCGCGTGTCACCTTCAACTACCTGGGGCAGTTCGACCAGAGCTTCGATGACAAGGCGATGCTGGTGCCGGCTCAGGAGAGCTATGGCAGTTGCTACAGCCCGCAGGCGGCCCTGGGCAATTGGCTGGAAGTGGTGGGGCAGGTGTATGACGGACGCCTGGCGATGCGCTGTATTTTCAGCACGCGCCGCTACCGTGCCGAAACCGTCGAACAGTTGATGCGAGAGTACCAGGCCGAACTGGAGGCGCTGATCGAGCATTGCGTGGCACAAGCGGCTTAAGGATTGAGGCCGATCCATCGTTATACAAAGAGGGGCCCTTGTGGCTCCTCTTTCGTCTGTGGCTTTTTCATAAGGAAACCTGCGATGTCCTTGCATCCGGAACTCAATGCCTTCCTCGACCTGGCGCAAGAAAGCCAGGCGGACGGTCCTGGGCCGTTTCACCTGTCAACGCCCGCCCAGGCTCGTGAGGCGTTCGAGCGCACCACCGCGCAACTGCGCTGGCAGGCGCCTGCGCAGGTGCGCTGCAGCCACATCGAATTCACGGCACGCGATGGCGCGACGCTGGCGTTGCGTGTGTACCGTCCAGCTGACGTTTCGGCGCAGAGCCTGCCGGTGCTGGTGTACTTCCATGGCGGTGGCTACGTGGTCGGCAGCCTGGAATCCCATGACGGGGTGTGCCGCGAGTTCTGCGCCAGAACTCCGTGTGCGGTGGTTTCAGTGGGTTATCGACTGGCGCCGGAGCACAGGTTCCCGACGCCGCTGAACGATGGCGCCGATGCCCTGGCCTGGCTGGCCGATAACGCTGCAGCCGAGGGCCTGGACCTCACCCGCGTGGCTTTCGGTGGCGACAGTGTGGGGGCCACGCTGGCGACGGTGCTGGCGTTGCAGTCGGTGCTCGAGCCCGCGACGCTGGCAATTAAACCCTGCTGGCAACTGCTGTGCTATCCGGTGACGGACGCTTCTACCCATAGCCCGTCGACCGAGCTGTTCGGCGAGGGCTATCTGCTGGAGACCGAGACACTGGAATGGTTCTACCGGCATTACGCCCGGGAGGCGGCGGATCGTCTTGACTGGCGCTTCTCGCCGTTACTGGCGCCGGGGTACCCGGGCATGCCACCGGCGCTGATTGCGTTGGCCGGTCATGACCCGCTGCTGGATGAAGGGCGTGCCTATGCCCGACGGTTGCAGGAACAGGGGGTGGCGGTGGAAGTGATCGAGTACGCCGGGTTGATTCACGATTTCCTGCGCCTGCAGAGCGTGGTGCCGGATATCGACGAGGTGTACGCTCAATTGACCCAGGCATTGCGAGCCGCGCTGGCAGCTTGAGAACAGGCACAAAAAAACCGGGCCAGGCCCGGTTTTTTTGTGGGTGTCGGCTAGAAGTTGTACGTCACGTCAACCGAGGCGACGCGTTCCTGGCCGTAGTAGCAGCCGAACGAGTAGTTGCAGTGGGACACGTACTCGCGGTTGAACACGTTCTGCACGTTCAGGCTGGTCTCCACGCCACGCAGGCTTGGCGATACCTTGCTCAGGTCGTAGCTGACGGTGGTGTCATAGACCACAAAGCCCGGGACCTCGAACGAGTTGGCGGCATCACCGGGTTTGGGGCCGGTGTAGCGGGCGCCGGCACCGAAGGTCAGGCCATTGAGCACCGCCTGGGTGAAGTGGTAGTCAACCCACAGCGATGCCGAAACCGGTGCCTGTTGCTCGGTGCGGTTACCGGTGTTGCCGTAGTTGTTCTTGATGTAGAACGCGTCGAGGTAGGACGCAGCAGCCAGTACGTCGACGTTGGCAATCGACGATTTGACTTCCAGTTCAACACCGCGGGAGCGAACCTGGCCTTGCTGGACCGAGTACTGGGTGTACTCGTTATCCTGGCTCAACACGTTTTTCTGCTTGATCTGGTACACGGAAGCCGTGATCAGCGTCTTCTCGAACGGCTGGTACTTCACACCCACTTCGTACTGTTCGCCTTCGGTCGGCGCGAAGGCCTTGCCGCCACGTTCGGGCGCGGTAGTGCCAACGGTCGGCAGGAAGGATTCGGAGTAGCTGACGTACGGCGCCAGCCCGAAGTCGGTGACATAGGTCAGGCCGACACGGCCGGTGAACTTGTTGTCACGCTGTTCGGTGATGGAGTTTGCAATCAGGTCCTTGTTTTCAACTTCGGCCCAGTCCTGACGGCCACCAATGGTCAGGATCCACTTGTCCAGTTTGATCTGGTCCTGCAGGTAGACGCCGGTCTGGCGCACGGTGTTGTCCCACTTGGTGGTTTTTTCCGGGGTCACGCTGCTGGTGTCGTAGTTGTTGTTTTCGCCGTAGAGGTTGATCGGCAGTACGTTGTAGGCGTTGTAGCCGGTGTATTTGCGGTTGAAGTTGCGATAGTCCAGGCCGACCAGGGTGGTGTGCTCCAGCGCGCCGGTGTTGAATTTGTATTCCAGGTTGTTATCGATGGTGTAGGCGGTGTTGTGCTGGCGCCAGTCGAGTTTGACACGGTTGGCCCGGGTCTGGTCGACCGCACCGGTGACTGCATCGGTGACGAAGCTGCGCAGGTAGAAGCCTTTGTAGTCGTCGCGTACGTCGGTGTAGCGGGCGGTGGAGCGACCTTTCAGGTTTTCGCTGAAGCTGTGGGTCAAGTCGTAGCCCAGGATGAACTGGTCACGTTTGTAGTCGTTGTATTTCGAGTCGCCGGAGAAGAAGTTGCGGTCGATGCGTTTGCCGTTGGGGCCGCGCTCGAGAGAGCCGATCATTGGCAACGCCTGATAGTCTTCCAGGCCTCGGTCCCGCTGGATCTGCGCCAGTACGGTCAGGGATGTGTCGTCGTTCGGGGCCCAGGTCAGGCTGGGTGCCAGCAGCATGCGTTCGCTGTGGGTATGATCGACCTGCTGGTTGCCTTTCTTCGCGACGCCGACGATGCGATAGCTGAACTCTTTCTGATCGTCGAGCGGGCCGCTGGTGTCGAATGCGCCGTTGACCCGGTTGTAGCTGCCGGCACCGATCTTGACCTCGCTGCGTTGTTCGGTGGTCGGTCGCTTGGAGACCATGTTGATCAGGCCGCCTGGCTGGTTCTGGCCAAAGAGCACCGACGATGGGCCCTTGAGCACTTCGATGCGCTCCAGGGTATACGGATCGATTTGCGGGGCGCCGCCGAGGCTGCCGGCATAGGGCAAGTAAGCGCCGTCCAGGTACAGCTGGGTAGGGGCGAAGCCACGGCTGGTGATTTCGTCGGCGATCGCATTGCGGTCGGTGAAGCCGCCGGTGTTCAGGCCTGGCGTGTAGCGCAAGGCCTGGGTCAGGTTGAGTGCGCCCTGGGTTTCGATCTGTTTAGCGGTGACCACGTTGACGGTTTGCGGGATTTCCAGGAGGGGCGTATCGGTCTTGGTGCCGGTGGCGCTGCGGGTGGCAACGTAGCCGTCCACGGGGCCGTAGGCCGATTCGACAGCCTGGCCACTGATGGTGGTGGCACCCAGCTCCAGTGAATCACCCGTTGCCCGGGCACGTACGGTGACGGTGTTGGCTTGAACGGTGAACACAGCGCCGGTCCCCACCAGCATCTGCGACAACGCCTGTTCAGGCGACAACCGGCCGCTCACCGGCTGGCTGTGCTGGCCCTTTACATCATCGGCGCTGTACAGCACTTGCATGTTCGACTGGGTGCCCAGCGCCTGCAGGGCGCTTGCCAGTGATTGTGCCGGGATATTGAAGTTGATCTCCTGGGCCTGAACCTGCGCACTGAACGGCAACGCCAGCGCCATGCTGAACGCGGTGGCGCTGAAGCCCGGCTGCAGCATACGGCGCATGAACAAGGCTTTGGTAAAACGTGGAATCCCCGCAATTGCTGACATTGTGCTCACTCTTACTGGTTTTAATGGTTGCGTAGTTGTTAGCGATTCTTAATTAGACGCACGAGGCCGAAAAAACCAGAATGAGAATCTAACTTATTCATGCCGGTTGCAGTTCGGTGGCTACTTTCCCGGCTTCCATGCGGACCAGTTGGTCGGCAATGTCGAAGTAACGATCGTCGTGGGAAATCACGATGATGGTTTTGCCCAGGCGCTTGAGATCCGGCAGCAGCTCGGTGTAGAAAATCCGCCGGAACGTCGGGTCCTGGTCTGCGGCCCATTCGTCAAACACCAGCACCGGGCGTTCCTCCAGCCATGCATTGACCAGCGCCAGGCGCTTGCGCTGGCCGGTGGACAGGTCGGTGGTGGTGAACGAACCGTCACGCACGCTGACCTTGTGGCCGATTTCCAGGCGCTGCAGGTATTGGTTGGCATCTTCGGGAATATGGGTATCGCCCTGCACCACGTCGTCGAACAGGTAGTAGTCAGCGAAGATCGTGGTGAACAACTGGCGATAGTCGTCACGTGTCACTGCCGTCACGGGCTGCCCGTTGAGGCGGATTTCCCCCTGCTGCGGGGCGTACAGGCCTAGCAGCAGCTTGATCAGGGTGGTCTTGCCGCAACCGTTTTCGCCGACAATGAAGATGATGTCGCCTTGCTCGATCTTCAGGTTGACCGGGCCCAGGCGAAACGGTGCGCTGCCTTCGGTGGCGGGGAAACTGTAGGACACGTCCGTCAATTCCAGGCTGTGCACCGGCGTACTCTGGTTGCCTTGGTCGCTGAGCAGCAGGTGGGGTTCGGGCGAGGAAAACTGCTCCGACAGCGCGGCGATACGGCGGAATGCGATCTGCGCGCGGCTGACGATTGGCAGGGTGCCGATCAGATGCTCCAGCGGCCCTTTCATGTACAGCAGCACCAGCACAAAGCCGCTCATCACTGATTTGTCGGCACTCGGCCACAGTGATTGCAGGGCGAGTGCCAGCCCGATGACCACGAAAAACAGCATGGAGCCGAGGGTCTTGGCGACGACGAAAATATTCACCGAACGAATTTGTGTGTCGCAGATTTTGTCGGCGGTGCTTTCTATCCCCGACACAAACATGCGGTGCCTGCGCGGACGATGGATGCGCAACTCCTTGGCGCCCTCGGCGATGGAATTGTAGTGTTTCTGCAGTTCGTCTTCGGCGTCGCGGGCCTCCATGAAGCCTTTGATTCCCCGGCCCCGGGCGATGTACTGGACGACCGTGCCGATGATGATCGCGACCACCATGATCAAGAACATCGGCCATGACAGCATCGCCAGGTAGCCCATGCAGCCAAGGGTGACGGTCAGCGAAATGGCCAGCGGGGCGAAGGCGAACGCGAAATCGCTGATGGTGTCGACGTCGTGGGTGAGCACCGGGATCAGGCGGTGGCTGCGGTAGCGCTCAATCTGTTCGATGGGCGCCGACAGGACTTTTTCCCCAAGCTCCTTGCGCAGCCGGGCGATGATCTTTTGCCCCACATAATTGGTGCCGATATCGGAAAAGATCGAACTGACCAGTGCCAGCAGGCAGAGGCCGGCAAAGGCGCCGACCACGGTGTTGGTCAGGCCGTTGTCGGCGTGCAGCACGGTATTGATGGTCGCCAGCAATACCGTGACGCTGAGGCCGCCGACCATGCCGAGCAGAATGGAGCCGACAACGATCAGCCGAAAGGGTTTGAGCAGGGTGAACAATTCATTGATCACCCCACGTGTTGGTTTGCTCATGGAGGTTCCCTGCTTGAAGATCGGCCGGGCCCGGCTTCGGTCGCGGGCTCGGCCTGGGTGGCATAGAGGGCGGTGGTGCGCCGCAATGCGTTGCATGACGGGTCACACACACCTGTAAAACGACTGGGGGGAGGGTTAATTTAGAGGGCTGGCTGCCTTACAGATCCCGCACGACGCGAAAGCCGATCCAGTCGCCGCGGTTGTCCGGTACCAACGCATTGCGGTTGCCGGAGCGGGAGAACACGGGGGCTTCACCCCAGTCGTTGCCGCGGATGCGTCTGAACTGGCATTTACCGGTCAGCCAGGCGCTGCCGTCGCTTGGGGCGCCGACGTAATCATCGTTGTAGCAATCGGCTGTCCACTCGTAGACGTTGCCGTGCATGTCGTACATGCCGAACGCGTTGGGCGGGTAGCTGCCCACCGGGGACGAGTAGCTGTAGCCATCCGCCGGGCCGTAGGTGTTGGCATGCTGGGCAATGCTGTAGCCCTTGCCCTCGTCGAACGGGAAGGGGAACGGGCCGGTGGAGCCGGCGCGGGCGGCGTATTCACGTTGGGCTTCACTGACCATCTGGTAGTGATGGCCGGTTTTCTTCGATAGCCAGGCGACGTAGTTCTGCACATCCTCGAAGTCCATGCACACGGCAGGTTGGCGCGGCCCCTGGGGGTAGCGTGGCTTGCTGGCGACGCACTCGCGGCCGGGTCGTTCATCGCCATTGGCAATCTTGACCCCGGACTGGCGTACATAGCTGTCCCACTCGCCGGCTGTGACCTGGAAGCGGCTCATGGCGAAGGGCTTGGCAAAGGTGACCGGGTGCATCGGGCCTTCATCAGGCTCGCGGCCCACTTCGTCTTCCGGGGTGCCCATGGTGAACGTACCGGCGGGCAACACGACCATTTCCGGGCAGTCCTTGCAGTCCTTGAACACTTTACCGGGTGTCGGCGTGGCCGCCTGGGCCAACCCCGGTAGCAGGGCACTGCACAGTGTTGTCAGAATCACTGCGGCCAGCGGTTTCAGGTGCGGGTGATGGTTCATGGGAGCATCTCGCTGAAATGAAAAAGAGGCGTCACAACCGTTGGCTCAGCAACGTCATGAAGCGCTGGATCTCGGCCGATGTGTTGAGCAGGCCCGGGGAAGTGCGAATCACCGGGCCGGCGTCCCGATATACCGAGTCGATCACTACCCGGTTTTTCATCATGTGGGCGGCCACGTCGCGGCTGTCCTGGCCGTTGACCCGGAAGAAGGTGAAGCCTGCCGACAACTCGCTGCTGCGGGGTGTCACCAGCTCTATCTTCGAGTGCGCCAGCAGTTGGGTCTTCAGTTCGTCGTTGAGCTGATGAATGCGTGCCTGTACCTGCGGCTTGCCCAACTGCAAGTGCAGTTTGAAGGCTTCATCCGCAGCCCAGCGATGTTCAAAGGCGTGGTAGCCGCCGGGTGTCATGGTGGTGGCGAAGTTGGTGTCTTCGGAGAAGGTCGGCACCATCGGTGTCACGTCGGTGTTCTGTTCCGAGCGGGCGCAAATGATCCCGGTGCCCCGCGGGCCGAACATCCACTTGTGGGTGCCGGCAATGAAAAAGTCGCAATGCATGTCCGGGAAATCGAGGTTCTCGACGCCAAACCCATGCACACCATCGACCACGTAGAGGATGCGGTCCTTGTCGTCACGGTTGCGGTTGTGTTCATCCACCAGCTTGCCGATCGCGCCGATCGGCAGCTTGACGCCGCTGCCGGATTGCACCCAGGTCATGCCGAGCACACGGGTATTGGGGCGGATATTGCGCTCGATAGAACCGAGCACTTCATCGACGGACACCGAATGGGCGCTCTCGAACAATTTGATCTTGCGTACCTGGGTGCCTTCCTTGCGTACCCGGAAATCGAGGCTGTAGGCGGTGGCGTAATGTTCGTGAACAGTGGTGAGGATTTCCTGGTCGGGGCGTACCTGGATCCCGCCGTAAATCATCGCCAGGCCTTCGGAGGTGCTGCCGGTCAGGGCTATCTGGCCGGGCCTGGCATTCAGGTAGCGGCCGGCCCATTCGCGCACCTGGCCTTCACGCTTCCATGTCTCTTGCAGGTCCCAATCCATGGCCAGGCCGGGGTTGCGGTCGATCTGCGCGCGGTAGCGCTCGATGGCCTCACGCACCGGCTTGGGGTGCGAGGCCACCAGGAAATTCGAAAAGTGCAGGTAGTCCG
This sequence comes from Pseudomonas sp. Ag1, assembly GCF_000278565.1. Taxonomy (NCBI): domain Bacteria; kingdom Pseudomonadati; phylum Pseudomonadota; class Gammaproteobacteria; order Pseudomonadales; family Pseudomonadaceae; genus Pseudomonas; species Pseudomonas sp. Ag1. Next base: position 35,097 of record NZ_AKVH01000095.1, on the reverse strand, counting down.
GGTCCTGGGTAAACAGTTGGCGAAAGCCTGCCCAAGGGTCGCCAGGTGGTGCCGCATTGCCTGCCAGTGCCTGGGGGATGATGGCAGTGCCCAGCGGCAGGCTCGCGGCGAGAAGCCCGGCCTGCTTGAGAAACGTACGGCGGTCGGTCATGAATTCACTTCATTCATTGAGGGTGGTTCAGCGGTTGGCCAATGGCTTGGCAGCTTTTTGTACCTGGTCCCAGACCCGCAGGAAGTTGCCTCCCCAGAGCTTGGCGATATCGGCTTCGGAGTAGCCGCGCTGGATCAGTTCCGCAGTCACGTTGCGCACTTCGCCGACGTTCTCCCAGCCCTTGAGGCCGCCGCCGTCGTTGAAGTCCGAGGCGATGCCGACGTGGTCGATGCCAACCTTGCGCACGGTGTAATCGATGGCATCGCCCAAGTCCTTGAGGGTGGCCTTGGGTTCTTCTTCGAGGATGGCGTACAGCGCACTGGCGTATTGGCCAAACTTTTGTTCTGGCCAGGCCGAGATGATCGGGTCGCCGGGCATCAGGGCTACGGCCAGGTTGGGCAGTGGCGGCAGGTCGAAGCGCGCGCGCAACGCGTTGAGTTTGTCCTGGGTGGGCTGGCTGAGGGGGCGCAGGTAAGCTGGGAAGCCCACCACCTGAACGACACCGCCGCTGTTCTTGATCAGTTGCAGTTCCTTGTCGCTGAGGTTGCGCGGTATGTCCACCGACGCCCGTGGCGCCGAGTGGGAGGCCACCATCGGTGTGCGGCTCAGTTGCGCAACTTGCTCCAGGGCCTTGGTGGACATCTGCGAGACATCAATGATTACCCCCAGGTCGTTGAGGCGATGCACGGCTTGCTTGCCGATATCCGAGAGGCCGTCGAGGGCATCGGGTGAGTCATTGAAAAACGGCAGTGGGCGTGACGAGTCCGACCAGGCGTTGTTGCCGATGTAGCTGAAGCCGAACATGCGCATGCCGCGCGCGGTCCACAGGTTCAACTGATTAAGGTCATCACCCAGCGGGTAGGCGTTGAGCATGCTGATAAAGATCGCAAACTTGCCTTCGCCATGCAGGCGCCGGAAATCATCCGGGGTGTAGGCAATGCCCACTTGGTTGGGGAAGTCGCGAACCATGCCGGAGATGATCTTGTAGCGAGTCTCCTGCTGGTGGCGGGCTTCTTCGACAAAACCCGCGGTGGGCTTGTGGGGCGCATTGGGGCCGTTCCACATTTCCGGCCAGCCGAAAATCGTCAGGGCTGCACCCGACAGGCGCCCCCGGCTGGCCTTGGCCAGGTCGAACTGGCCGCTGCCGTCCTTGTCGGCTTCGTTGCCGGCGGTACCAAAGTTGAGCGGCACGGTGATGTGACTGTCGAACGACAGCAGGCGGTCCTGCATCTCATTGGCCTGCTTGATTACCGCCAACGGGTACCCGGCATTGCCCCTGAACCAATGGTCCCAAGCCAGGAACCCGGCCCCGGCGCCAATGGCCAGGACCAGCGGCAGGCCGAAGTACAACGCCTTTTTCGAACGTGGTTTTGTCATTGCCATCTCAGTCAGTTGAGGCCTTTGCTATCTGGGATGAACGAGCGATGGGCGGGAAAATTTAAGCCTGGGAGGCGCGGTGCTAAATTTCCCCTGTCAGCGAACGTTCTAGCTTGGATAAAGCCTGCTTGATGGCTGACACAGGTAAAGCAATGACGATTTCTCGACGAGGGTTCATCGCCGGCCTGGCGCTGACTGGCGCTGCAGTGCCTGCGGCCTTTTATGCCCATCGCGAGCTGACGCGTGAAGAGTTTCCGATTACCCCGGGCGAAGCCACGGTGGATCTGGCAGACACCGCCGGCCAGCATTTGGCGGACAGCCTGCGTGGCGTTTGGCATGTGCAGTTGGCAGGCCGCGATGCCGGCCTGAAAGGCCTGCCCCTGGAGGGCCTGGAATTGCTCCTCGACGTTGCCCCGCGTGGGCGTGGCCTGCGGGGCTACCTCGACACTGGCGAACAACTGCGTGCCGACGGCGAGCCGCGCTATCGTGTGTTGGGTGACCTGACTCCCGGAGACGGGGCGCATCTGTACTGGCGCCTGATCGACCGCGATGCCGTGGACGGGGCTCCAGCCTACGAGTTCACAATGACCCTTGATGAAGTCTGGGCCGAATTCGGTAACGCCGGCAGCGGCACCCTGAGTGGGCAGATCCTCAGCCTGGACCGCCCATTGGCCCTGCTCGAACGGGACAATCATTTTGTCGCCACCAAGCGGCTGTTTCCCGAGGCGCGTGAGCGCATCGGTCTCAACCCGGTTCTATTGGCCTGGTTGATTGCTCCCGAACATCGCCTGTTTCACCAGCTCTGGCACGCTTCCCGTGACCAGTGGCACAAACTCTCCGAAGACAAGCGTAATGCCTTGCGGGGGATCGGCTGGCAGCCTGGTCCGCGTGACCGGGAGCGCGATGCACGGGGGCCGCGCAAGGATCGCAACGGTTCGGGCATCGACTTCTTTTTCATGCATCGGCATATGCTGGGCGCCGCACGTTCGATGCAGGACTTGCCATCGTGGACGTACTTCCCTCAGCCACAGCCGGGGCTGGAGCGTGATCGCCAGGGGTTTGTGCGTTATTTCGACAATCATGACGGTTTCGCGTTGCCGCCTGCCTGGATGGCGGCGAATGACAGTGCGTATACCCAGTGGGTCAGCGATATCAAGGCGGCCGAGACTTACCACAGTAACTTTGAGGTCTGGGAGTCGCAGTACCGCGACCCGCGCTACCTGGCGAAACTCACCTTGGGGCAGTTCGGCTCGGAGGTGGAGCTGGGCCTGCACGACTGGCTGCATATGCGCTGGGCCTCGGTGCCGCGGGACCCGTCCAACGGCGCGCCGGTGCCTTTTGCACGGGACCCGGCTGACTTTGCCGCGCGTTGGTACGTGGCAGAGAATGACTTCCTTGGAGATCCGTTTTCTTCTCACGTGAATCCGGTGTTCTGGCGTTTTCATGGTTGGATCGATGACCGCATCGAGGATTGGTTTCGTGCCCACGAGCGTTTTCATCCGGGTGAAGTGAGCCGGCTGGAAGTCAACGACGTGCCCTGGTTTGCGCCGGGGCGCTGGGTGGAGGTGGATGACCCGTGGCTGGGGCCGGACACCCATGGTTGCAGCACCACGCCGGGGTTGCAGATGGGCAAGTCGATGGAGATGGACCCGGAAACCATGAAGCTGGCGCTGCGGATTACCTTCGGGGCGGATGAGGACAAGCTGGCCGAGCTGTTTCGCAAGGTGCCGAAGCGTCCCTGGTATGCGCGGCATTTGAAGGTCAAGGAGCGGGTGCTCTAAAGGGCGCCGCTCAACGGTGGGAGCCGGGCAAGCCCGGCTTTCATTCAGTTGATCGTGCTTGCTGGCACCTGCCAGCCGCCCCCCAGCGCCTTATACAGCGCAATGCTTGCGCTCAGCCGTGATCGGCGCAATTGCACATTCAAATCCTGCGCCGCGTATAACGTACGCTGCGTCTCCAGCACCGTCAGCAGATCCTCCGCTCCGGCCTCGTATCGGCTCTGGGCAATCTCAAAGGCAGTCTGCGCCTCCCTCAGTTCCTCGCTCTGCCACTGACGCTGCGCATCCAGCCCGCGAATGCTGCTCAGGGCTTTTTCCACATCGGCAAAGCCATTGATGATCGCTCCCCGGTACGTCTGCAGCAGCTCATCCTGGCGCGCCCGGGCCTTGTCCCGCTCGGCGCTCAGGCGGCCATTGTTGAAGATCGGTGCGACCAGGCCGGAAGTGAGGTTGTAGAACGGGCTGCGCACTACGTCGGCGAGCTTGTTGGCACCCGAGCCAAGGTCGGCACTGAGGGTGAGGGTGGGCAACATGGCTGCCCGGGCGACGGTGACGTCTGCCTGGGCTGCTGCCAGCCGGGCCTCGGCACTGGCGATGTCGGGACGGCGGCTGAGCAGTTGGCTGGGAACACCGGCGGCGATGCCCGGCCAGTTCAATTGGGCGAAGGGTTGCGGGGCCAGGTGCAGGTCCTGCACCGGTGTGCCCAGCAGTGCCGCGAGGCTGATCAAGGCCTCGTCGGCCTGTTGCTGTGCCAGCGGCAGTTGGCGTTGTTGTGCGGCCACGAGGCTTTTTTGCTGGGCCAGTTCCAAGGCGGTGGCGGAGCCTGCATCGTGGCGAGTCTGCACCAGCTTCAACACGTTTTGGGCGTTGTCCAGGTTGAGTTGGGCGATGCGCAGTTGCTCACGCAATGACAGCCACTGGGTATAGCTGGTCGCAACACCGCTGAGCAGGGTCAGTTCCACGGTGGCCTGGTCGAACTCGCTGGCGCGCACCTCTTCCACGGCGCTGTCCCGGGCGGCGCGCTTGCCACCCCAGAAATCAATTTCGTAAGTGGCGCTCAGGCGCGCATCGAAGTAATCCACGGCCTTGTTGCTGCTGGTGGCATCCAGCTGGCTGTAGCCCTTGCCCCGCAGCAGCTTCTGGCGGTTTGCATTGAACGCGCCGGTGAGTTCAGGCAGCAACGGTGCGCCGGCTATCACTGCGCTGGCCTGGGCCTGGCGCACCCGGGCCATGGCGCTGGCCAGGTCGTAACTGCCGCTGCGGGCCTGTTCGATCAGTTGGTTGAGCTGGGGGCTGTCGAAACTTGTCCACCATTGTTGGTTGGCCCGCAGCGCCGTTGCGTCGCTTGCGCTGTGCCAGGCGGGCGGTGGTTGCATGCCTGCGCCCGGACGCGGTGCGGGGCTGCTGCAGGCGGCCAGCAGCAGGCTGGCGGCGAGGAGGGTCAGGGACACTTTCATAGGGCGATCATTCACTGGTAAGGGCCTTGACCGGGTCAAGTCGAGCGGCTTTGCGGGCCGGCATGAAACCGAAGATAACGCCGGTGACCAGGGCGCAGAAGAAGGCCCCCACGGCGGCCGGAATCGAGAACGCGACGGCCACGTTGCTGAGGATCAGCACGCCGCCCACCAGCAGGGCGAGGCCGATGCCGGTGACGCCGCCGACCACAGAGAGCATCACCGCTTCAGTGAGGAACTGGCGCAGGATGTCCCGCTGCCGCGCCCCGGTGGCCATGCGAATGCCGATTTCCCGGGTGCGTTCACGTACGGTCATCAGCATGATATTCATCACCCCGATACCTCCCACCAGCAGCGAAATCGCGGCAATCGAGCCGAGCATCAGTGACAAGGTGTTCTGGGTGCGTGCCTCGGCCTGGATCATCGCGGCATTGTTGGTCAGTTCAAAGTCGTGCTTGCCGTTGTGCAGGCGCAGCAACAACTGATTGATAGCCTGTTCGGCGTCGTGCACGTTGCGCGCGTCGGCGGCGGCAATCACTACGTATTCGGGGTTATAGCTGCCGAACAGACGCACGCTGGCGGCAGAGTAGGGGATGGCGATACGGTCGTCGCTGTCTTTGTCGCCGGAGCTGGCGCCTTTTTCGGCGAGCACACCGACCACCTGGAATGGAACGTTTTCGATCAGGATGTATTGCCCGATCGGGTCGGTCACATCCTTGAACAGCTTGTCGCGTACCCGTTTGCCGATCACTGCCACCGTGGCTCCGGCGCGCTCGTCGGCCTCGGTGAAGTAACTCCCCTCGACCACTGGCCAGTTGAAAATGGCCGGGAAATTGGTGTCATTGCCCCCGACATACGCCATATGGTCGACGTTGCCAAAGCGAACGCCGGCCTCTGCGCCGTTCACCGGCATGATGCGCTTGACCTGAGGCAGGGCCGCCAGGGCGGCCACGTCGTTGAGGGTGATCACGCCGGGTGGTGTGCGCGGGTTGGGCGCCGACCCGCTGACGTAGAGGATATTGGAGCCGAAAGCGCCCATCTGCGCCATCACCTGGCGCTTGCTGCCTTCGCCCACCGCCAGCATCACCACCACCGACGCCACGCCGATGATGATCCCCAGCAGCGTCAGCGCCGTGCGAAAACGGTTGATCCACATCACCCGCCACGCGGCTTGCACGGCATCCAGCAGCTCGGCTTTCCAGGCGCCGTTGTGCTCGGCGCCATCGGCCAGGCGCTGGCGCAGGTCCACGGCTTGCAACGCGCCGGAGATGGCCACGGGGGGCGTCTCGCTGGTGTCGGCAGAGTCGCTGATGATCAGCCCGTCGCGGATCTCGATGATGCGATTGGCCCGCGCCGCGACTTCGCGGTCGTGGGTGATCAGGATGACCACGTGGCCCTGGCTGGCCAGTTCGTCCAGCAGGGTCATGACCTCCGCGCCGCTGTGGCTGTCGAGGGCGCCGGTGGGTTCGTCGGCGAGGATGATATGCCCGCCGTTCATCAACGCCCGGGCAATCGACACCCGCTGTTGCTGGCCGCCGGAAAGCTGGTGCGGGCGGTTGCCGGTGCGCTCGGCCAGGCCCAGGCGCGTGAGCAGGGCCTTGGCGCGGGCATGGCGTTCGGCGGCGCTGATGCCGGCATAGATCGCCGGCATCTCGACGTTTTCCTGGGCCGAGCCGGATGGGATCAGGTGATAGCCCTGGAACACGAAACCGAAGGCCTCGCGGCGCAGCCAGGCGAGTTCGTCGCTGTCGAGCCGGGCGACGTTTTCCCCGGCGAACAGGTAGTCGCCCTCGGTGGGGCGGTCGAGGCAGCCGAGGATATTCATCAGCGTGGATTTGCCGGAGCCGGAGGCGCCGACAATCGCCACGAATTCCCCGGCATGGATCGCCAGGTCGATGCCGCGCAGCACTTCAACCTGCGGCGTATCGCCGCCGCCGTAGGACTTGCGGATGCCCTTGAGTTCGATCAGTGGGGTCGACATTCAACCTCCGCTGCCATCGGCCGGGCCGATCAGCAGGTGATCGCCTTCGTTCAGGCCTTCCAGCACCTGGACTCGCAGGCGGTCGCTGAGGCCCAGGCGGATTTCGCGTTGCTCGATGCTGCCGTTTTTCGCCACCACGCGGGCGATCTGTTTGTCGCCGCCGAGGCTGCCTTGCAGGGCGGCGACCGGCGCGGTCAGGGTGTCCCTGGCCTGGCCGGCGACGAAGAATACCTGGGCGGTCATTTCCGCCATCAAGGCGTTATCGGTGTTGTCGACGTCCAGCAGCACCGTGTAAAGCACCACTCGCCCGGTGCCGCTTTTGCTGGCGCTGCTCGGGCTGCCACCGCCCTGGCTGGTTTCGTTGAGCGGCTTGGGCGGGATCGGCAAAATCTGCCGTACGGTGCTGGTCCAGCGCCGGCTGCCGCCGCTCAGGGTGGTGAAGTAGGCCGTCATGCCGGGTTTGACATGGCCGATGTCGGCTTCCGAGACTTCGGCCCATACGGTCATCGGCGAAAGCTTGGCGATCCGCAGGATCAGCGGGGTTTGCTGCTGGGCGTTGAGTGTCTGGCCTTCCCGGGCGTCCACCGCGACCACGGTGCCGCTCATTGGCGCATAAATGCGCGTGTAGCCCAACTCTGCCTCGTCACTGCGCAGGCTGGCCTTGGCCTGGCGAATCTGCGCCAGGAACATGTCGACCCGCGCCTGGGTGGCGCTCAGTTCGGCCCTGGCAGTTTGCACGTCTTCTTCCCGGGTGGCGTTACCGGCTTCCAGGCGTTGCTGGCGCTGGTACTTCTGGCGGGCCAGTTCGTGCTGGGCCCGTTGCTCCTGCAACTGGGCCTGCAGGTTCTCGATGGCATAGCGGCTGGCGTCGAGCTTGGCTTTTTGCGTGGAGGGGTCGATCTCTACCAGCAATTGGCCTTCCTTGACCTGGGCACCGGCCTCGACATGAATCTTCTGGATCTGTCCGGACGCCTGGGCGCCCACGTCGACGTAGCGCCGGGGTTGCAGGGTGCCCAGGGCGGTGACGCTGCTTTCGATATCGCCCCGGGTCACGGTGACGGTCGCCAGCTTGTCCCGGCCCGGCGGCAGGACCTGCCAGGCAGCTAAAGCGATGACGGGGATCAGGCACGCGACCACAAGCAGGGCGCGTCGGGCAGGTCGAGGACGTTTCATGCAGAGTTCCAGCCAGGAAAGATCGGCCCGCAGGAGCGGGAAGCTGACAGGTAGACGAGGAAATTGTCCGGGGATTTAGGCCGTTACATATGCCGTTACAGGTGTGTCAGGCAAAATAATTGGCCCGCGTTGCAAGTCTTGTTTAAAACTAGATGAGAATTACTATAAATTACACGCACCTCAAACTGCCATCATCGAATCGGCCGTTATCTTCGTACTCAAAGGACCTAATGCCGCCTACAGGCGGTCGGGAGTCATGTTGGAAAACTACTATCGCGAGCTGGTGTGTTTCCTCAACGCCAAGCTGGGCAACCGTCAGGTGGCCGAAGATGTGGTGCATGACGCTTATGTGCGGGTGCTGGGGCGTGCCAGCGAGGTCCCGATCGAGCAGCCCCGGGCGTTTCTCTATCGCACGGCGCTGAACCTGGTGATCGACGGTCATCGGCGCAACGCCCTGCGCCAGGATGAACCCCTGGAAGTACTCGACAGCGAGGAGCGTTTTTCGCTGTCTTCGCCCCATCACTGCCTGGACCACGGCCAGCGCCTGGAAATGCTTGAGCGCGCGCTGGCCGAGCTGCCGGCGCTCTGCCGTGACAGTTTCCTGTTGCGCAAGCTCGACGGCCTGTCCCACCTGCAAATCGCCGAGCGCCTGGGTATTTCCCGCGCGCTGGTGGAAAAACACATCGTCAATGCCATGAAGCATTGCCGGGCGCGCATGCGTGAGTGGGATGCGCACTGATTCCAGCGTTAGCTAAATTTTATTTCATTGTCCTCGTCTCCTATCAACACACGACCTGTTGCTGTGCCTTCAGGTCTCTGAGGCTTTCCCGCCCCACTGCCACGGGGCTTATCCAGAGGACACTGGAATGACACAGGCAATTGCATCGCCCGCCGTTCACGACCTGATCGGTATCGGGTTCGGCCCTTCGAACCTGGCGCTGGCCATCGCCCTGCAGGAACGCGAGAAAGCCCAGGGCAAACTGGACGTGCTGTTCCTCGACAAACAGGCCGACTACCGCTGGCACGGCAACACCCTGGTCACCCAGAGTGAATTGCAGATTTCCTTCCTCAAGGACCTGGTGACCCTGCGCAATCCCACCAGCCCTTATTCCTTCGTCAATTACCTGAAGGCCCACGGGCGCCTGGTGGATTTCATCAACCTGGGTACCTTCTATCCGTGCCGCATGGAGTACAACGACTACCTGCGCTGGGTCTCCGGGCAGTTCCAGGCGCAAAGCCGCTACGGCGAGGAAGTGCTGGCCATCGAGCCGATCCTGCATCAGCAGCAGGTAGAGGCGCTGCGGGTGATTTCCCGGGACGCCCAGGGTGAACAGCACGTGCGCACCACCCGCTCGGTGGTGGTCAGCGCCGGTGGTACGCCGCGTATTCCGGCGTCGTTCAAGGCGCTCAAGGATGACGGTCGGGTGTTCCATCACTCCCAGTACCTGGAACGCATGGCCCAGCAACCGTGTGTCGACGGCAAGCCGATGCGCATCGCGATCATCGGTGGTGGCCAGAGCGCAGCCGAGGCGTTTATCGACCTCAACGACAGCTTCCCGTCAGTGCAGGTCGACATGATCCTGCGCGGCTCGGCCCTCAAGCCTGCGGATGACAGCCCGTTCGTCAACGAAGTGTTCTCGCCGGAGTTCACCGACCTGGTGTTCCAGCAGAACGGCAGCGAGCGCGAGCGCCTGGTCAACGAATACCACAACACCAACTATTCGGTGGTGGACCTGGACCTGATCGAGCGCATCTACGGGATCTTCTACCGCCAGAAAGTTTCCGGCATTGCCCGTCACGCGTTCCGTACCCTGACCACCGTGGAAAAAGCCACGGCCGGGCCGCTGGGTGTGGAGTTGGCGCTGCGCAACAACGCCACCGGCGAAACCAGCCTCAACCATTACGATGCCGTCGTACTGGCCACCGGTTACGAGCGCCAGATGCATCGTCAGTTGCTCGCACCGTTGGCCGACTATATGGGCGACTTTGAAGTCAGCCGCGACTACCGCATCGTCACCGACGAGCGCTGCAAGGCCGGCATCTACATGCAGGGCTTCAGCCAGGCCAGCCATGGCCTGAGCGATACCTTGCTGTCGATCCTGCCGATCCGTGCCGACGAGATTGCTGCGTCGCTGTACGAACACGACCGCAGCCGCGGCAAGAGCCGTTCGGTGCAGGACGTGTTGCTGGCCACCGCCAGCTGACAGGCTGCACTTGAACCGCGGGGGCGGCTGCTGATACTGTACAAAAAACCAGTATCGGTAGAAGCCCCATGCAGTTGATCGAAAAACTCAGCATCCTCGCCGACGCCGCCAAGTACGACGCGTCCTGCGCCAGCAGCGGTGCGCCCAAGCGCAGCTCGGAAGGCAAGGCGGGGCTGGGTTCCACCGATGGCATGGGCATCTGCCACAGCTACACGCCCGACGGTCGCTGCGTGTCGTTGCTCAAGGTGCTGCTGACCAACTTCTGTCTCTACGACTGCCAATACTGCGTCAACCGCCGCTCCAGCGACGTGCCCCGTGCACGCTTCAGCCCGGAGGAGGTGGTGACCCTGACCCTCGACTTTTACCGGCGCAACTGCGTCAGCGGGCTGTTTCTCAGTTCCGGCATCATCCGTTCGGCCGACTACACCATGGAGCAGCTGGTGCAGGTCGCCAAACTCCTGCGCGAAGAGCATGACTTTCGCGGCTACATCCACCTCAAGACCATTCCCGAAGCCGACCCGGCACTGATTGCCGAGGCGGGGCGGTATGCCGATCGCCTCAGCGTGAATATCGAGTTGCCAACGGACAAGAGCCTGCAAACCCTGGCGCCCGAGAAGCAGATCGTCTCGATCAAGCAGGCCATGCAAACCATCTATACCGGTGAGCAGACCGTGCTCAACGAACCCCGCGCGCCGCGTTTCGCGCCGGCCGGGCAGAGCACGCAGATGATCGTCGGCGCCGATGACACCGACGACAGCACCATCCTCCACAGCGCCGAGGCGTTGTACGGCAATTTCAAACTGCGCCGGGTGTATTACTCGGCGTTCAGCCCGATCCCCAACAGCCCGAAAAGCGTGCCCCTGGCCGCGCCGCCGCTGATGCGCGAGCACCGCTTGTACCAGGCGGATTTCCTGTTGCGCAGCTATGGGTTCAGCGCCAATGAACTGTTTGAAGGGCCGGGCGACCTGGCCCTGGATATCGACCCCAAGCTGGCCTGGGCGCTGGAGCACCGCGAGGTGTTCCCGCTGGACTTGAACCGGGCCGAGCCGACGCTTATTGCGCGCATTCCCGGAATTGGCCTGCGCACCACCCAACGGCTGGTGGACCTGCGTCGCCAGCGCAAGATCCGCTTCGAAGACCTGGCGCGCATGCGGTGTGTGCTGACCAAGGCCAAGCCGTTTTTCATCACCAGCGACTACCACCCGCAGCAAGCGGAAAGCACCAGCGTGCTGCTGCGCGAACAACTGCGCGACCGCCCGCAGCCGCAGCAAATGGGGCTGTGGGGATGATCAGCCTGGAATGCGACAACCTGTTCAGCACCTGGCGCGAGCAGGCGCGCTGGTTGCTCAGCCATCAGATCGACCCCAGCCACGTGAGTTGGGGCGTGGCCGAGGTGGCGGACCTGTTTGCCACCGACGAGCAGTACCCGGCGGAGTGCGGGCCGTTCCAGGCGCGGATTCCCAAGGCGCTGCTGGAGCTGCTGGAGTCTGCCGCGTGTTATCACGGTGAACAGCGCTGGAGCCTGTTGTATGAGCTGCTGTGGCGCGTCAGCCATGGGGACCGCACGGCGATGATGTCGGGGGACAAGCTGGGCAGCGAATTGCAGCGGCGGATCAAGCAGGTGCAGCGCGAGGCCCATCACCTGCATGCGTTTGTGCGGTTTATCGCATTGCCGGCAGAGGCGGGGCCGCAGTTGCCGGAGTACGTGGCGTGGCATGAGCCGGCCCACGATATCTTGAAGGTGGCCAGCCAGCATTTTGTCGGGCGCATGGGGCGTCATCGCTGGATGATCGCCACGCCCCTGGATGGGGTTTATTACGACGGGGAGCAGTTGATTCACCAGCGGCAATGCCCGGTGGAATGGCAGGCGTTGGCGCAGAATGTCGAGGATCCCCACAGTGCGATGTGGTTGACGTACTACAGCCATATCTTTAACCCGGCGCGGTTGAATCCGAAGGTGATGGAAGGGCATTTGCCGAGCCGGTTCTGGAAGAATCTGCCGGAGGGCAAGTTGATTCCGGGGCTGATCAGCGAGGCGCGCACGGGCAAGCAGCGGGATGGGCAGGCGAAGATGATTGGGGCGCGTCCAGGCAAGCGAATTTCAAGCGGGCACGGTTAAATGTGGGAGCGGGCTTGCTCGCGAATGCGGTGTGTCAGTCGCTGGATGTGCTGCTGACACACCGCATTCGCGAGCAAGCCCGCTCCCACATTTGATCTCTATTGCCTGTAGGGGCGGATTCAGGCCAGTTCGGTGGCGGTGTTTTTTACGACCGCCAGCTCGGGATGCGCCACCAATTTATCGATGTGCAATTCATCATTGTTCAGCCAGGTTTCCGTCAGCACGCGGTAGTGCTCCATGTCCCGGCAGCGCATGCGCAGGCTGTAGTCGAACGGCCCGCTGATTAACTGGCACTCGAACACTTGCGGGCAGGCTTTGACACATGCCTCGAACGCCTTCTGCGCCGAGCGCCCGCTCTGGTTGGAGAGGGCCACCAGCACCAGCAGTGACAGCCCCGGCGAAACCATCTGCACGTCGATGATCGCCCCATAACCCCGGATGACCCCGCGTCGTTCCAGCTTGCGTACCCGTTCCAGGCACGGCCTGGGCGTCAGGTGCACCAGCGACGAGAGTTTTTCGTAGGTGATGCGTCCCTGGTGCCGTAACACGTCGATGATGGCTTCATCGATGCGGTCCAGCACAGGTGAGGCGTTCGGTCCGGTGGCCTTGGTATCCATGGTGTGTGGTGTTCACTTCAATCGGTTGGAAAGAAATTGCTGCAAGCGTTCGCTGTTCGGCTGGTCGAGGATTTCGGCTCCGCCTTGTTCCTCGACACGGCCCTGGTGCAGGAACAGCACTTGGCTGGACACCTGGCGGGCAAAGCCCATTTCGTGGGTGACCATGAGCATGGTACGACCTTCCTCCGCCAACGTCTGTATGACTTTGAGCACTTCTCCTACAAGTTCAGGGTCGAGGGCCGAAGTGGGTTCGTCGAACAGAATGATCTCCGGTTCCATCGCCAGGGCCCGGGCGATGGCCACGCGCTGTTGCTGGCCGCCGGAGAGGAATGCCGGGTATTGGTCCGCCACCCGGCCCGGCAGGCCGACCTTGTCGAGGTACAGGCGTGCGCGTTTTTCCGCCTCGGCGGCGCTCACCCCCAGCACCCGGCGCGGCGCCATGGTGATGTTTTCCAGCACGGTCATGTGGCTCCACAGGTTGAAGTGCTGGAACACCATGGCCAGGCGGGTGCGCAGGTTCTGCAATTGCGCCTGGTGCGGCGCGCGCGTGCCGGCGCGGCCTTGCTGCATTTCGATGCTGATGCCATCGAGAGTGATAACCCCGGCGTCCGGCTGTTCGAGGAAGTTGATGCAGCGCAGCATCGTGCTCTTGCCGGAGCCGCTGGCGCCGATCAGGCTGATCACGTCGCCGTTGCGCGCGTTCAGTGAAACGCCCTTGAGCACCTCATGCTCGCCATAGCGTTTGTGCAGGCCTTCGACCTGGAGTTTGACGTTGGCGTTTTCGGCCACGGCGACCGGCTGGGTAGCGGGGCGTACATCGGTGGGATAAGCGGCCAGGGCCTGCGCGGACTGATTCATGGGTTAGCCTCGGGTAGGAACAAGAAAACGCATCCAGCGACGTTCGGCCAGTCGAAACAGGCCCACCAGTGCAAAGGACAGCAGCATGTACAACAGGGCAGCGATGCCGAAGGCCTGGAACGTCAGGAACGTCTCGGCGTTGGCGTCGCGGGCCACCTTGAGGATGTCGGCAATGGTGGCGGTGAACGCCAGGGACGTGGCGTGCAGCATCAGGATCATTTCATTGCTGTAGGCCGGCAGTGCGCGACGCAGTGCGGCGGGCACTACCACAAACAGGTTCAGGCGCCAGCCATGCAGGCCGTAGGCCTTGGCGGCTTCGATCTCGCCGTGGGGGATGTTGCGAATCGCCCCGGCAAAGATTTCCACGGTGTAGGCGCACGTGTTCAATACAAACGCCAGCAGCGTGCAGTTCAGTGCATTGCGAAAAAACTGGTTGAGCAGGGCGTTGTCCTGCACCACGTCCAGGCCGTAGAGGCCGGTGTAGCAAATCAGCAACTGGATATACAGCGGCGTGCCGCGAAACAGGTAGGTGTAGACCTCCACTGGCCAGCGAATCCAGAAGTGTTCCGAGACCCGCGCGATCGCCAGCGGGATCGACAGAAAGAAGCCCAGCACCACCGAGATAATGAAGAGCCACAGGGTCATCGCCACCCCGGAAAAGCCGTTACCGTCGGTGAACAGGTAGGCCAGGCCGTATTGCTGGATCAGTTCGATCATCGCACCATCCCCTTGATGCCCACGTTGTAGCGCCGTTCCAGGCGTTTGAAGATGCGGTTGGAGAGGGTGGTGATCACCAGGTACACCAGGCCCGCGAGGATCAGGAAATACAGCGGGTCATTGGTGGTCTTGCCGGCGTTTTGTGCGGCCTTGACCAGGTCTGACAGGCCGATGATCGACACCAGCGCGGTGGACTTGAGCAGCACCAGCCAGTTGTTGCCCAGGCCCGGCAGGGCAAAGCGCATCAGTTGCGGGAACAGCACCAGGCGAAAGCGCTGCCAGCGGCTCAGGCCGTAGGCGGTGGCGGCTTCGAGTTGGCCGGCGGGCACGCTGAGAATCGCCCCGCGAAAGTTTTCGGTGAAATACGCACCGTAGATAAAACCGAGGGTGATGACACCGGCGGTGAACGGGTCGATTTCGAAGTAGGCCCAGCCGAGCATTTCACTCAGGTCGTTCAGCCACAGTTGCAGGCTGTAGAAAATCAGCAGGATCAGCACCAGGTCCGGCACGCTGCGAATCAGCGTGGTGTAGAGCGTGGCCGGAACCCGCAGCAGCTTGACGCTGGAGAGCTTGGCGGCGGCGGCGAGCAGTCCCAGGGACAGGCTCAGCAGCAGCGCCAGGAACGCCAGCTTGACCGTCATCCAGGCACCCTGGGCCAGCAGCGGGCCGAAGCCTTGCAAGTTGAGGAGTTCATTCATGGGAAGTATCTCGATGGGGCGCAGAGTTTTACGGTGGGAGCGAGCTTGTGTGGGAGCGGGCTTGCTCGCGAAGACAGAGTTTCAGTCAATACATGTGTGACTGACCCACCGCTTTCGCGAGCAAGCCCGCTCCCACACAAGCTCGCTCCCACATGAGGCGTCACTCGTTGTAGATATCCTGATCGCCGAAGTATTTCTTCTGGATCTGTGTGTAGGTGCCATCGGCCTGGACGGCGGCGATGCCTTTGTTGATCAGCTCCACCAGGTCCTTGTCGTTCTTGCGCAGGCCCATGGCGATGTCGAGCGGCAGGGTCGGGTCCTTGAAGGCCGGGCCGGTCTTGAAGTCGGCGCCTTCAGGTTTGGACAGGAAGTTGAGCTGGGCTTCAAGCTTGTCGGTGAGGGTGGCGTCGAGGCGACCGTTTTGCAGGTCGGCGTAGTTCTGTTCCTGGGACTGGTACGCCTTGATCTGCGCGCCGAGCTTGGCCAGGTGCGCACGGGCGTAGGCTTCCTGCAGCGAGCCTTGCAGCACGCCGACCTGTTTGCCTTTCAGGGATTCGGGGGTGTCGCCGAAGTCGGCGCTTTTGCGGGTGATCACCGAGGTCGGGCTGAGGAACAGCCGGTCGCTGAAGTCGATGACTTTCTGGCGGGCCGGGGTCACGGCCATGGAGGACATGATGGCGTCGAACTTGCGGGCGCGCAGGGCCGGGATCATGCCGTCGAATTCGTTGTGGACCCACACGCATTTGACTTCCAGCTTGGCGCAGATGGCGTTGCCCAGGTCGATGTCGAAACCTTGCAGGCTGCCGTCGGCGGCGACGGATTCAAACGGTGGGTATTCGGGGAAAACCCCAAAGCGGATTTCTTTCCATTCCTGAGCCTGGGCAGCGGTTGCGGCCAATGGCAGGAGCAGCGCAGCGAAAAGTGATCGGAGCGGAGTCATGTGTATTCCCTATATTTTGTAATTGATGTCAGGGCAGTAGAAAAGTTGAAAGCTAAGGCGAGCTGGCTTTTGTGGCGAGGGAGCTTGCTCCCGCTGGGCTGCGCAGCGGCCCCAAAATCCCGGGAGCGCTACGCACTCCAGCGGGAGCAAGCTCCCTCGCCACATTGGGCTGCCTCACTACATTGGGCTGTTTGTTGTCAGAGAGAATGCTTCAAGATGGTGCGTTTTTTGTGTCGTTTACCCCTGCCGCGGCGGGCGGAATGTGCTGTTAAAACGCGGGTCACAGCGGAAACGGCTGCGGCACCCGCTGAATCGGCTTGTTGACCGGGTTTTTCCGGCCTGCCTTTCACGCAAAGCGGCAGGCCAGAGCGGTCTCAGGCGCGCTTTTTCTGCTGTGCCACCGGTGCTTGGGCCAGGCGGGCAAACAGGTCCTTGGGGTCGGCAAGGTCCGGCACCAGTTCCAGTTCGCTGCCCACGTCCAGCGCCTTGGCCACGTCCAGTACGTAACGCAGGGCGGAGTAGTCTTCGATGGCAAAACCTACCGAGTCGAACAGGGTGACCTGGCGCGCGTTTTCGCGGCCTGGCGCCTGGCCGTTGATCACTTGCCACAGCTCGGTGACCGGCGAATCTTCCGGCATGTGCTGGATTTCGCCTTCGATGCGGCTTTGTGGCTCGTACTCGACAATCACGCGGGCCCGTTCGACGATTCGTCGGTCCAGTTCGGTCTTGCCGGGGCAGTCGCCACCGACGGCATTCAGGTGCATGCCCGGTTCGATCATCTCGTCCGTGAGGATGGTGGCGTAGGCCTTGTCGGCGGTGACGGTGGTGACGATGTCGGCGCCTTTCACGGCTTCGGCAACGCTGCCTGCCAGGATCACCTTGATCGCCGGGAAGGCTTTGAGGTTGGCGGCCAGTTTGGCGGTGGCCTTGGCGTCGATGTCGAACAGGCGGATTTCAGTGATGCCCAGCATCGCGTGGAAGGCCAGGGCCTGGAACTCACTCTGGGAGCCGTTGCCGATCAGCGCCATGCTGCGGCTGTTGTCCCGGGCCAGGTAGCGCGCCACCAGGGCCGAGGTGGCGGCCGTGCGGATCGCGGTGGTCAGGGTCATTTCCGCCAGCAGTACCGGTTTGCCGGTGTCCACATCACCCAGGGCGCCGAAGGCCATGACGGTGAGCATGCCGCTCTGGGTGTTTTTCGGGTGGCCGTTCACGTATTTGAAGGCGTACAGCGACGCGTCGGACACCGGCATCAGCTCGATCACGCCCTCGGGCGAGTGGTTGGCCAGGCGCGCGCATTTTTCAAAGTCCTGCCAGCGCAGGTAGTCGGCGCGGATGTACTCGGCCATCTCGGTAATGCAGGTTTGCAGGCCTTTTTGCGAAACCAGGTAGCTCAAGTCGTTGACGTCGATATAGCGGGTCATGGGAAGACTCCTTATTGAAATGAGGGGCGGGTGGGCAGATGCACTTCCGCCAACATGCAGCGGGCACTGCCGCCGCCGATGCGTTCGATGTTGTCGATGTTCACCACCACCGGCCGGGTGTGACGCTCCACATGCTGACGCTGGGCGGGCTTGAGCGAGCCCCAGGCGCTGGCCGACATCACCAGCAGCGGCTGGCCGTCGCGGTCGTGGACTTCCAGCATGTTGCCGGCGAAGGCTTCCAACTGATCGAAGTCCAGGGCGACGATGTCTTTGCCGGTATCGCGCAGGGAGCGTTCAAGGGCCTGGCGCTCGTGGTCATCGGGCAGAGCTTGCAGGCACACCACGGAGAGGTCGCGGCCGACACTCATCATTACGTTGCTGTGGTAGATCGGCGCGTGGTGGCGGTCGACGGCGTGGAATACGCAGACCTGGTAGTCAAGGCGTTCGGCGAACTGGCGCAGGGCATCCTGATGGGTACGCCCGGAATGGCAGGCGTAGCTGATGCGGTGCTGGCGGTCGAGGACCATGCTGCCGGTGCCTTCGAGGAACATGTTCTGTTGTTCGAGGTGGCTGAAGTCGATGGTGTTGTGGATCGCGAAGCGTTGCTCCAGCACTTGCAGCACGCCTTTGTCGCGTTCCAGTCGTCGGTTCCGGCCTTCCATCGGGTACAGCACCAGGCTGCCGTCGGCGTGGCTGCTCCACCAGTTGTTGGGGAAGATCGAATCCGGGGTATGGGGAGCGGGGGTGTCTTGTACCACCAGCACTTCCACGCCGTGGTGGCGCAGGGTGTCGACGTAGCCGTCGAACTCTTCCAGCGCTTTCTGCTGTGCCGCCAACGGGTCGAGGGGCGCACGCTGGAAGCGGTTGTTGATCGCGGTGTCCGGGTTGAAGGCGAAGTGCGCCGGGCGGATCATCAGGACAGTGTTGGTGGTTTGCATGGGGGCACGGGTCCATGGGGTGGGCAGTGAGGCTATTTTGTGCGGTGTGAAGGAAGAATCCCGGCTGAACTGAGGGGGTGGCTCAGCCGGGAAAGCTGAAAAGTGGGGTGGGGCAGCCGAATCGGCTGTGGAGGTGAGTGGAGATCAAAATGTGGGAGCGGGCTTGCTCGCGAAAGCGGTGGGTCAGTTAATAAATTCGGTGGCTGATACACCGCCTTCGCGAGCAAGCCCGCTCCCACATTGGTATTGTGTTGCCTGAGGTTTTTTGTCTGGATGGAGAAACCATGCCCACTGAAGTTCGTCTCGCCCAAACTACCGATGCCGAGGGCATCAGCCAGGTCATCCTGGCGGCCCTGCATGACAGCAACGCCCGGGATTATCCGGCGGATGTGATTGCGCGGGTGGCGAGCAACTTTACTCCCGAGGCTGTCGTGGCGTTGCTCGCGCGTCGAACGGTGCTGGTGGCCATTCAGGATGAGGTGATCGTTGCCACGGCGGCACTTGACGCCAATGTGGTGCGCTCGGTCTTCGTCAATCCGGCGCTGCAAGGGCAGGGCATCGGGCGCTTGCTGATGATTGAAATCGAGCTGCGTGCCCGGGAAGCCGGGGTGACCTTGTTGCATGTGCCGTCTTCGCTGACGGCAGAGCCGTTCTACACCAAGCTCGGTTTCCACACGGTGCGTGATGTCTACCATGGCAATGAGCGCACGCTGGTGATGGAGAAGGCGTTGTCATCCCGCCATCCCATCGGCGTCTATCGCGATCGGGCCCATCGGGCGCAGGTGGTGGCGTTGTGGCAGGCGGCGTTTGGTTATGACGCGGCGCATAACCTGCCGAGCCTGGCGATCGACAAGAAGCTGGCGGTCAACGATGGGTTGTTCTTCGTGGCCACCGACAAGAAGGCGGTGATCGGTACCATCCTCGCCGGCTACGACGGGCATCGTGGCTGGTTGTATTCAGTGGCGGTGCACAACGACTATCGCCGCCAGGGCCTGGGCGCTTCGTTGGTGCGGCATGCGGAGCAGGCGTTGACGGCGCTGGGTTGCATGAAGATCAACCTGCAGATCACCAGTGGCAATGACGCGGTGATGGGGTTTTATGAGGCGCTGGGTTATGGCGCGGAGCCGCGGATCAGCATGGGCAAGAAGATTCTGGAAAACATCCCGATGGATAAGGCCTGAACGTCGGTTTTCCAAACACTGAAATCAAAATGTGGGAGCGGGCTTGCTCGCGAATGCGGTGTATCAGTCAATAAATCTGTCGACTGACACTCCGTATTCGCGAGCAAGCCCGCTCCCACAGTTTGGTTTTGCAGTGTTGCTTAGACCTTGACGATCCAGCCCTCAGGCGCTTCGACGTCGCCGGACTGTACGCCAGTCAGCTCTTTGTAGAGCTTCTGGGTGACCGGGCCGACTTCTTTTTCGCTGTAGAACACGTGCAGCTTGTCTTTGTACTCGATGCCGCCGATCGGGGTGATCACGGCGGCGGTGCCGCAGGCGCCGGCTTCCTTGAAGTCCGACAGCTTGTCGATCAGCACGTCGCCTTCAACCACTTCCAGGCCCAGGCGCGATTTTGCCAGCTCGATCAGCGACAGGCGGGTGATGCCTGGCAACACCGACGGCGAGTTCGGGGTGACGAACTTGTTGTCGTGGGTGATCCCGAAGAAGTTGGCCGAGCCGACTTCTTCGATCTTCGAGTGGGTGGCCGGGTCGAGGTAGATGCAGTCGGCGAAGTTGGCTTTTTTCGCCAGGGAACCGGGCATCAGGCTGGCGGCGTAGTTGCCACCGACCTTGGCTGCGCCGGTGCCGTTGGGAGCCGCACGGTCGTAGCCGGAGATCAGGAAGTTGTGCGGGGTCAGGCCGCCCTTGAAGTAGGCGCCGACCGGGATGCAGAAGATCGAGAAGATGAATTCCGGCGCGGTGCGCACGCCGATGTTGTCACCGGTGCCGATCACGAACGGGCGCAGGTACAGCGCGCCGCCGGTGCCGTATGGCGGGATGAACCGCTCGTTGGCGCGGACCACTTCCTTGCAGGCTTCGATGAAGGCGTCGGTCGGCACTTGTGGCATCAGCAGGCGGCCACAGCTGCGCTGCATGCGCGCGGCATTCTGGTCGGGGCGGAACAGGTTGATCGAACCGTCCTTGCAGCGGTAGGCCTTGAGGCCTTCAAAGCATTGCTGGCCGTAGTGCAGGGCGGTGGAGCCCTCGCTGATGTGCAGCACGTTGTCGTCGGTCAGGGTGCCTTTTTGCCACTCGCCGTCTTTCCAGGTCTGGAGGAAACGCTTGTCGGTCTTGATGTAGTCAAAACCCAGCTTGTCCCAATTGATGCTTTCGTTACCCATGACACCCTCTATCTTTTGTCAACCGCCTGGTCGAAGGCAGGCTTATGGTTTATTTCTGGATGGGCGCAACAATACTTCATTCTTGGCTTGTGTGGGAGCGGGCTTGCTCGCGAATGCGGCGTGTCATTCGATGCATTCGGTGCTGATCCACCGCTTTCGCGAGCAAGCCCGCTCCCACATTTGAACTTCGCCATTTTATAGATGCAATGCATGCCCCAGGGCCCGCAGGGCTGCTTCCTGTACCGCTTCGCCGAGGGTCGGGTGGGCGTGGATGGTGCCCGCCACGTCTTCCAGGCGTGAACCCATTTCCAGGCTCAGGCCGAAGGCCGTGGACAGTTCCGAGACGCCAACGCCTACCGCCTGCCAGCCGACGATCAGGTGATTGTCGCGGCGCGCCACTACCCGCACGAAGCCGGTTTTCGACTCCAGGGTCATGGCCCGGCCATTGGCGGCGAACGGGAAGCTCGACACGATGCAGTCCAGCCCGGCCGCCCTGGCTTCGTCCGGGGTCTTGCCGACCACTACCAGTTCCGGGTCGGTGAAGCACACCGCCGGGATCGCGGCCGGGTTGAATTCGCGGGATTTACCGCTGATCAGTTCGGCGACCATTTCGCCCTGGGCCATGGCCCGGTGGGCGAGCATCGGTTCACCGCTGAGGTCGCCGATGGCCCACACATTGCGCATGCTGGTCTGGCAACGGCTGTCGATCTTGATCGCCGAGCCGTTCATGTCCAGGTTCAAGGCTTCGAGGTTCCAGCCCTGGGTGTTGGGTTTGCGACCAACGGCAACCAACACCTGGTCGGTTTCCAGCGACAGCGTCTCGCCGCTGGGGTCGCGCACTTGCAGGGTATTGTTCTCGAAACCGGTGACGCTGTGTTTGAGGAACACCTTCACCCCCAGTTGCTTCAGGGATTCGGCCACCGGTTGGGTCAGTTCGGCGTCGTAGGCCGGCAAAATCCGGTCCTGGGCCTCAACAACGCTGACCTCGGCACCGAGCTTGCGATAGGCAATCCCCAATTCCAGGCCAATGTAGCCGCCGCCCACCACGATCAAGCGTTTCGGGATGCGTTTCGGCGCCAGGGCTTCGGTGGAGGAGATGATCGGCCCGCCAATCGGCAGCATCGGCAGGTTGACACTTTTCGAGCCGGTGGCCAGCAACAGGTGTTCACACTGGATGCGCTGGTCGCCGACATCGACGGTCTTGCCGTCCACGACCTTGGCCCAGCCCTGGATGACCTGGACCTTGTGTTTTTTCAGCAGCGCGGCAACGCCGGTGGTCAGGCGGTCGACGATGCCGTCTTTCCATTCAACGCTTTTGCCGATGTCCAGGGTCGGCACATCGACTTCGATACCCAACGGCGAACCCTGGCTGTGGTGCACGGTTTGCTGGAACTGTTCGGCGACATGGATCAGCGCCTTGGACGGAATGCAGCCGATGTTCAGGCAGGTGCCGCCCAGCGATTGGCCTTCCACCAGGATGGTCGGGATGCCCAGCTGGCCGGCGCGAATCGCTGCCACGTAACCGCCAGGCCCGCCGCCGATGATCAGCAGCGTGGTGTGCAATGTTTGAGACATGGGTTACTCCAGGAACAGGCTGGCGGGTTGTTCGAGCAGGCCACGGATGGCCTGGATGAATTGCGCCGCGTCCATGCCATCGACCACCCGGTGATCGAAGGAGCTGGAGAGGTTCATCATCTTGCGGATCACGATCTGGCCCTTGATCACCATCGGCCGCTCGACAATGCGGTTGACCCCGACGATGGCCACTTCCGGCAGGTTCAGCACCGGGGTGCTGACAATCCCGCCCAACGCACCGAGGCTGGTCAGGGTGATGCTCGAGCCCGACAGCTCATCGCGACTGGCCTTGCCATTGCGCGCCGCATTCGCCAAGCGATTGATTTCTTGCGCCGTGCCCCACAGGTCGCGGGCTTCGGCGTGACGCACCACCGGCACCATCAGGCCGACATCGCTCTGGGTGGCGACACCCACATGCACCGCGCCGAGGCGGGTGATGACCTGGGCTTCGTCGTCATAACGCGCGTTGATCTGCGGATAGTCGCGCAATGCGACGACCATGGCCCGCACCAGGAACGGCAGCAGCGTCAGCTTGCCGCGGGTAGCGCCGTGTTTCTCGTTGAGGTGCACGCGCAACTCATCGAGGGCCGTGACGTCGATCTCTTCCACATAGCTGAAATGCGCGGCGCGCCGGGTGGCGTCCTGCATGCGCTGGGCGATCTTGCGGCGCATGCCGATCACCGGGATTTGCTGCTCGTCGTTGCGTTCGGCGTACGGGTTGGAGGCCCCGGAATTTTTCGCCGGACCCTGGAGCAAGTAAGCGTCCAGATCTTCATGCAGAATCCGGCCAGCCGGGCCTGAGCCCTGGACCAGTCGTAGCTGGATGCCAGCATCCAGCGCATGTTTGCGCACGGCCGGGGAGGCCAGCGGGCGGTCATCGGCCTCGCGGGCCACGGGCGCTTGCGCAGCCGCCACCGCAGGTTTGGCTGCCGGCTTGGGCTCAACCACGGGCGCGGCCTTGGCTTCAACTTTCGGCGCCGGTGCGGGTACCGGCGCGAGGTCTTCAACCACTGCCGATTCCCGGGTATTGCCCGCGCCTTCCACCTCGATACTGATCAAAACACTGCCCACCGCCATGACTTCCCCCGGCTCGCCGCCGAGGGAAATCACCTTGCCGTGCACCGGCGACGGAATGTCCACCATGGCCTTGTCGGTCATCACGTCCGCCAGCACCTGGTCTTCTACCACCAGGTCGCCGACCTTGACGTGCCATACCGACAATTCAACTTCTGCGATGCCTTCGCCAATGTCCGGCATCTTGATAACGTGCGTGCCCATTCAGACCTCCATAACCCGATGCAAAGCCGCGCCCACACGGGTCGGGCCAGGGAAATACGCCCACTCTTGCGCGTGGGGATACGGGGTATCCCAACCGGTGACGCGCTCGATCGGCGCTTCCAGGTAGTGGAAGCAATGCTCCTGCACCAGCGCCACCAGCTCGGCGCCGAACCCGCAGGTACGGGTGGCTTCGTGAACGATCACGCAGCGACGGGTTTTCTTCACGGAATTGACGATGGTTTCCAGGTCCAGCGGCCACAGGCTGCGCAGGTCGATGACTTCGGCGTCGATGCCGGTTTCTTCGGCGGCGACTTGCGACACATACACCGTGGTGCCGTAGGTGAGGATCGTCACGTCCTTGCCCGGGCGGGCGATGGCGGCCACATCCAGCGGCACGGTGTAGTACCCGTCCGGCACCTGCGCTTGCGGGTGTTTCGACCACGGGGTTACCGGGCGGTCGTGGTGGCCGTCGAACGGGCCGTTATACAGGCGCTTGGGTTCGAGGAAGATCACCGGGTCATCGTTTTCGATGGAGGCGATCAGCAGGCCCTTGGCGTCGTACGGATTGGACGGCATCACCGTGCGCAGGCCGCAGACCTGGGTGAACACCGCTTCAATACTCTGGCTGTGGGTCTGGCCGCCGTAAATGCCGCCGCCGCAGGGCATGCGCATGGTCAGCGGTGCAGTGAACTGGCCGGCCGAGCGATAACGCAGGCGGGCGGCTTCGGAAATGATCTGGTCGGTGGCAGGGTACACGTAGTCGGCGAACTGAATCTCGGCCACCGGCCGCAGGCCATAGGCGCCCATGCCGACCGCCACGCCGACGATCCCGCTTTCGGAGATCGGTGCGTCGAACACCCGCGAGGTGCCGTACTTGTTCTGCAGGCCTTCGGTGCAGCGGAACACGCCGCCGAAGTAACCGACGTCCTGGCCGAACACCACCACATTGTCGTCTCGCTCAAGCATCACATCCATGGCCGAGCGCAAGGCCTGGATCATGGTCATGGTCGTGGTGGTCATGGCGGTTTCCAGCTCGATATTGTTGTTGTGATCGTTCATGTCAGATCCCCAACTCTTGACGCTGGCGCTTCAAGTGCTCCGGCATCTCTTTATAAACGTCTTCGAACATGGTCGCGGCGCTTGGAATCTGGCCACCGGCCAGGGTGCCGTACTGTTCGGCTTCTTTCTGGGCCTTGAGCACTTCGGCTTCAAGTTCGGCACTGACCGCCGCGTGTTCCTCTTCGGACCACTGACCAATCTTGATCAGGTGCTGCTTGAGGCGGGCGATCGGGTCGCCCAGCGGGAAGTGGCTCCAGTCGTCGGCGGGACGGTATTTGGACGGGTCATCGGAGGTGGAGTGCGGGCCGGCACGGTAGGTCACCCATTCGATCAGGGTCGGGCCCAGGTTGCGGCGGGCACGTTCGGCGGCCCAGGCGGAGGCGGCGTACACCGCGACAAAGTCGTTGCCGTCCACCCGCAGGGAGGCGATGCCGCAACCCACGCCGCGTCCGGCAAAGGTTGTGGCTTCACCGCCGGCAATGGCCTGGAAGGTGGAGATCGCCCACTGGTTGTTCACTACGTTAAGAATCACGGGTGCCCGGTACACGTGGGCGAAGGTGAGGGCGGTGTGGAAGTCGGACTCAGCGGTGGCGCCGTCGCCGATCCAGGCCGAGGCAATCTTGGTATCGCCCTTGATGGCCGAGGCCATGCCCCAGCCCACGCCTTGTACGAATTGGGTGGCGAGGTTGCCGGAAATCGTAAAGAAGCCGGCATCTTTTACCGAGTACATGATCGGCAACTGGCGGCCCTTGAGCGGGTCGCGCTCGTTGGACAGCAGCTGGCAGATCAGGTCTACCAGCGGCACTTCCCGGGCCATCAGGATGCTTTGCTGGCGATAGGTGGGGAAGCACATGTCGTCGATGTTCAAGGCCAGGGCCTGGGCGCTGCCGATGGCTTCTTCGCCGAGGCTTTGCATGTAGAACGACATCTTCTTCTGACGCTGGGCGACCACCATGCGGTTGTCGAAGATCCGCGTCTTGAGCATGGCGCGCATGCCCTTGCGCAGAATCTCGACTGGCACGCCTTCAGCCCATGGGCCGAGGGCCTGGCCCTGATCGTCGAGCACGCGAATCAGGCCCTTGGCCAGGTCGGCGGTGTCGGCGGGTTCTACGTCGATTGGGGGTTTGCGCACCAGGCCAGCGTCAGTCAGGCGCAGGTAGGTAAAGTCGGTCTTGCAGCCTGGGCGGCCCGAGGGTTCGGGAACGTGCAGGCGCAGTGGTTCGTACTGCTGAGTCATGGCTTTCTACGCTCTATCTTGTGAATTTCTTGTAGTGGGCGCGGTAGCTGACAGTCCTTCTTCGGGTAGAAGAAATCTTGTCCTACAACAATCATAGGCTCGGCTCAGGAGAATATTTATCTCTGTTTCATTGCGTTGGAGATCATTTGGGGATAAAAAAACTGCATAAACATAATAAACAGGTGGTTTTGTCTCATGCGCAAACTGGACCGTATCGATATCGGCATTCTGAACGCCCTTCAGGAGAACGCTCGCATCACCAACGCCGACCTGGCCCGTTCGGTCAACCTGTCGCCCACGCCGTGTTTCAACCGGGTCAAGGCCATGGAAGAACTGGGGCTGATTCGCGACCAGGTGACGCTGCTGGACGCCGACCTGCTGGGGCTGCACGTCAATGTGTTCATCCACGTCAGCCTGGAAAAGCAGAACGAATTGGCATTGCAGCAATTCGAAGGGGCGATTTCGGATCGCCCCGAAGTGATGGAGTGCTACCTGATGGCCGGCGACCCCGATTATCTGATTCGGGTGCTGGTGCCCACCATCCAGTCCCTGGAGCGTTTCATGATGGACTTCCTGACCAAAGTCCCGGGTGTCGCCAACATCCGCTCCAGCTTTGCCCTCAAGCAAGTGCGCTACAAAACCGCGCTGCCGCTACCGGCTAACGGCATCAACCTCGGCTAACGAACGACACAAAACAAATGTGGGAGCGGGCTTGCTCGCGAATGGGGAGTGTCAGTCACCGAAAATATAGACTGATACACCGCATTCGCGAGCAAGCCCGCTCCCACATTTTGTAGTGCATTTCAAAGCTGGTTGAGGGGAATCTTCAAATAAACCACCCCATTTCCTTCCGCCGGCGGCATCACCCCGGCCCGCACATTCACCTGAATCGCCGGCAACAACAGCGTGGGCATGCCCAACCCGGCATCCCGCGTGGTGCGCATCTCGACAAACGCCGCCTCATCCACCCCGTCATGCACATGAATATTCCCCGCCCGCTGTTCAGCCACCGTGGTCAGGCACTTGGCTGCGCGTCCTTCGGGCGGATAGTCATGGCACACATAAAGGCGGGTTTCAGGCGCGAAGGCCAACAACTTGCGCATCGACCCATACAGCTGGCGCGCATCCCCACCAGGGAAATCGCAGCGCGCCGTGCCCACGTCCGGCATGAACAGCGTGTCGCCCACCAGAATCAACTGGTCATCAATCAGGTAAGCCATATCCGCCGGCGTATGCCCCGGCACATGCAGCGCCTGGGCCTTCAGGTTGCCGATGTGAAACACCTCATCCGGCGCAAACAGATGGTCGAACTGCGACCCATCCACCCGAAACTCCGGCTCCAGGTTGAACAGGTTCTTGAACACTCCCTGCACCTTGCTGATGGACTGGCCAATCGCGATCTTGCCCCCCAGCTGGCGACGCAAATAAGGCGCAGCCGACAGATGATCCGCATGGGCGTGGGTTTCCAGCAACCACTGCACCTGCAAGCCATGCTCGCGCACAAACGCGATCACCTTGTCCGCCTGGCCGGTGCCGGTGCGTCCGGAGGCCGGGTCGTAGTTGAGCACCGAATCAACGATGGCGCATGGGCCACCGTCCGTTTCATAGACGACGTAGGTGTAGGTCGACGACGCCTCGTCCAGAAAGGATTGAATCAACGCTGACATGACGGGTTTCCCAGATAGCTAATGGCGACTTACATTCAGTTAGGTTTCCACATAACCTTGTGAGCTTAAGTGAATTAAAGGACCCGAGGCAAAGGATGGCATCGTGGTGGCAAACAGCTAGGGCGTGGTGCCATACGGCAACGACCCTTGCGTGCATTAACTGAAAAAGGCCATAGACCATGAACGACCAACACTGGGGACCTACCATCAGTGGCGATATCGTTGTCATCGGTGGCGGCTCGGCAGGCATCGGCCTGCTGGCCAGCCTGCTCAAGCGCGACCCGCACCTGAACATCATCCTGATCGAGCCCAGCGACCACCACTACTACCAGCCGGCCTGGACCCTGGTGGGCGGTGGGGCTTATGACGTTACCAGGACCGTGCGCCCCATGGCCGACGTGCTGCCCAACGGCGTCACCTGGATCCAGGCCGCGGTCAGCGAATTACTGCCCGACGAGCAAACCCTGGTGCTCGACAGCGGCCAGCGCGTCAGCTGGAAGAACCTCATCGTGTGCCCGGGCCTGCGCCTGGCCTGGGAGAAGATCGAAGGCCTGCAAGAGACCCTCGGCCGGCATGGCGTAACGTCCAACTACAGCTATGAGCACGCCGCCTACACCTGGCAGCTGGTGCAGCAACTCAAAAATGGCAAGGCGATCTTTACCCAACCGGCCATGCCGATCAAATGTGCCGGCGCTCCGCAAAAAGCCATGTACCTGTCGTGCGATCACTGGCTCCGCCAGGGTGACCTGAAAAACATCAAGGTCGAATTCAACCTGGCTGGTGCCGCCTTGTTCGGCGTGCCGACCTTCGTGCCGCCGCTGATGAAGTACGTTGAAAAGTACTCGGCGCAACTGGCATTCAACTCCAACCTGGTCAAGGTCGACGGCCCCACGCGCAAGGCCTGGTTCGAAATCAAGGACGCCGAAGGCAATGTGCGCGTCGAAGAGAAAACCTTCGACCTGCTGCACGTCGTTCCGCCACAGGTCTCGCCGGACTTCATTCGCCACAGCCCCCTGGCCGATGCCGCCGGCTGGTGCGAAGTGAATCCCCAGAGCCTGCAACACCTGCGCTACCCGCACATCTTCGGCCTGGGCGATGTGTGTTCCACCACCAACGCCAAGACCGCCGCGGCGGTGCGCAAGCAAATCGTGGTGGTGGCGGAAAACCTGCTGGCCCTGCGCAGACAGGCACCGTTGCCCCTCAAGTACGACGGCTATGGCTCCTGCCCGCTGACCGTGGAGAAGGGCAAGGTGGTGCTGGCCGAGTTCGGCTATGGCGGCAAGTTGCTGCCGACCTTTCCCCTCGACCCGACTGTGGCGCGGCGTTCGGCGTGGTTCCTCAAGGCGAGTTTCCTGCCGTGGTTCTACTGGAACGGCATGCTCAAGGGCCGCGAGTGGCTGACCCGTCTGGCCAAGGTGGATTGAGGCAACCCTATGCTGCTGGCAAGTTTTCTGGGCGTGTTGATGGGGTTGGTCATGGGCCTGACCGGTGCCGGAGGCGGCATTCTTGGTGTCCCGGCCCTGGTATTGGGGCTGGGGTTGACCATGACCCAGGCCGCGCCCGTGTCGTTGTTCGCGGTGGGCGCGGCCGCTGCCGTGGGGGCTGTCGACGGTTTGCGCCATGGCCTGGTGCGCTACCGTGCGGCGCTGCTGATTGCGCTGCTTGGCGCGCTGTTTTCGCCGCTGGGGGTGTTCTTCGCCCACCAGATGTCGGAGAAAGTCCTGATGGGCCTGTTCAGTGCGCTGATGGTGCTGGTGGCCTGGCGCATGCTGCAACGGGAGAAGCTTGAGGCCGGGCCGAGCGACCACGGCACCGCGTCCTGGGGCCAGAAGAACTGCATGCTCGACCAGCAGACCGGGCGCTTTTCCTGGACCGCCAAATGCACCGCCACCCTGGCAGCACTCGGCGCAGTGACTGGTGCGGTCTCGGGGTTGCTCGGCGTGGGCGGCGGCTTCCTGATCGTACCGGCGTTCAAGCAACTGACCGATGTGCAGATGCGCGGCATCGTCGCCACCTCGCTGATGGTGATCAGCCTGATCTCGTTGATCGGCGTGATCGGCGCGTTTCATGCCGGGGTCAGTATCGAGCCGATGGGCTGGGTGTTTATCGGGTCGAGCATTGTCGGCATGTTGGCGGGGCGGCGCCTGTGCTCGGTGATCAAGGCGCGCACCTTGCAGGTGGGTTTTGCCACCCTGTGTGTGCTGGTGGCGGCGGGCATGCTGTTTCGGGCCCTCATTCAGGTGCCTTGAAATGCGCTCAGCATCCCGCCCCTACGGGTATCAGCGCCGCAGGTAGGCACCAAAGTCGATGTCCCCGGCGCTGAGAATCGCCTGCACCCGATTGTGCACGTTCAACTTGCGCAGGATTGCCGAGACATGGGCCTTCACCGTGGTCTCGGCAATCTCCAGGCTATAGGCGATTTGCTTGTTCGAGTCACCCTTGGTCATCCGCTCCAGCACCAGCAATTGCTTGCGGGTCAGGGCCTGCAGCAGCTCCGGCGCAAGCCCCAGGCAATCATTCATGCGCCGTTGCCCGCCGATTTTCTGGCTGCGAATAATCTCCGGCGGCAAATACACATTGCCGTTGAGAATCTGTTGGATTGCCTCGGTCATCTGCAGCCTGGGCGAGGACTTGGTGATAAACCCCACCGCGCCATAGGTGATGGCTTGCAGCACGACCTGCTTGTCCTGCTCGGCGGACACGATCACCACCGGAATCGTCGGCGACTCGTTGCGCAGGTTGATCAGGCCATTGAGGCCGTGCATGCCCGGCATGTTCAGGTCCAGCAGGATCAGATCCAGATCGTCGTGCTCCTGGCTCATGGTCAGGGCGCTGTCCAGGTCGCCGGTTTCCATCACTTCGCTGCCCGGGAACCCGTCGCTGATGACGTTGTGGATCGCCTCGCGAAACAGTGGGTGATCGTCGGCTATCAGAATTTTGTACATGGACGTTCGCCTTATTATTTTTGCTTATTCAAGCAGGTCCGATCCATAGGGTCATGCGCCCATTACATGCCAGTCTCGATGCCTTGGGAATGCGACGATAGAGAGGGGAATCAGTACCAAAGTAGTAGATCGTGCCGTACGTCGCGGTTTCAGCGCCACCCATTGGTCTGATTGCATTCAGTGTCGGATGGGTTAGTGTGGAGCGCATCTTCCAGAATAATAAAAACAGGCTTACCAATGAGCCCGAACCTGAGTCTCCTGCGTAAATTCGTTTCCCCTGAAATCATCTTTGGCGCCGGCTGCCGGCACAACGTAGGCAACTACGCCAAGACCTTTGGCGCGCGCAAGGTGTTGGTGGTGAGTGATCCCGGCGTGGTTGCTGTCGGCTGGGTGGCCGATGTCGAGGCCAGCCTGCAAGCCATCGGCATCGACTACTGCCTGTACACCGCCGTTTCGCCCAATCCCCGGGTTGAAGAGGTGATGCTCGGCGCCGAGGTCTACCGTGAAAACCATTGCGACGTGATCGTCGCCGTCGGTGGCGGCAGCCCGATGGACTGCGGCAAGGCCATCGGCATCGTGGTCGCCCATGGCTGCAGCATCCTCGACTTCGAAGGCGTCGACACCATCCGCGTGCCGAGCCCGCCGCTGATCCTGATCCCGACTACCGCGGGCTCCTCGGCGGATGTCTCGCAGTTCGTGATCATTTCCAACCAGCAGGAGCGCATGAAGTTCTCCATCGTCAGCAAGGCGGTGGTGCCCGATGTTTCACTGATCGACCCGGAAACCACGGCGAGCATGGACCCGTTTCTCTCGGCCTGTACCGGCATCGATGCGCTGGTGCATGCCATCGAGGCCTTCGTGTCCACCGGCCACGGCCCGCTGACCGATCCCCACGCGCTGGAAGCCATGCGCCTGATCAATGGCAACCTGGTGCAGATGATCGCCAACCCCGGCGACATCGCCCTGCGGGAGAAAATCATGCTGGGCAGCATGCAGGCCGGGCTGGCGTTTTCCAACGCGATCCTCGGCGCGGTGCATGCCATGTCCCACAGCCTTGGCGGCTTTCTCGACCTGCCCCATGGCCTGTGCAACGCGGTGCTGGTGGAACATGTGGTGGCGTTCAACTACAGCGCGGCACCGGAGCGTTTCAAGGTGATTGCCGAGACCTTCGGCATTGATTGCCGGGGCCTCAACCACCGGCAAATCTGCGGCCGGCTGGTGGACCATTTGATCGCGTTGAAGCATGCGATCGGCTTCCATGAAACCCTCGGCCTGCATGGGATTCGAGTGGCGGACATTCCCTTTCTGTCGCAGCACGCCATGCACGACCCGTGCATCCTTACCAACCCGCGTGAATCCAGCCAGCGTGACGTCGAGGTCGTCTATGGCGAAGCTCTCTGACGATCAGCAACGGGCACTCGCGGGGCTCCTGGGGCTGGGCAACCACTCGGCGCGCAAGAGTCATTACCCCGAACTGACCGCGCGCCTCGACGAGCTGGAAGCCGAGCGCAATCGCTACATCCGCCTCAACGACGAATTGGAACATCGGGTCGCGGCGCGTACCGACGAGTTGCTGGAAGCCAACCGCAACCTGCAACAGCAAATCGCCCAGCGCGAGAAGATCGAGCAGGACTTGCGCGATGCTCGGGATGCCGCCCAGGCCGCCAACCGCAGCAAGGACAAATACCTTGCCGCCGCCAGTCATGACCTGCTGCAACCCCTCAACGCCGCACGCTTGCTGATTTCCACCCTGCGCGAGCGCAACTTGCCCAGCGTCGAACACGTGTTGGTGGAGCGCACCCATCAGGCCCTGGAAGGCGCCGAGGATTTGCTCACCGACTTGCTGGACATTTCCCGACTCGATCAAGCGGCGGTCAAGCCGGACATCGCCCTGTACCGTCTCGACGAACTGTTCGCACCGCTGGTCTCGGAATTCCAGTCGGTGGCCGCGGCGTCCGGGCTGAACCTGCGGGCGCGTACAGGCCATTACGCAATCAACACCGACCTGCGGCTGGTGACGCGGATCCTGCGCAATTTCCTCAGCAACGCCTGCCGCTACACGAGCGCGGGCTCCATCCTGTTGGGCGCCCGCCGCCGGGGTGAGCGGTTGCGCCTGGAGGTGTGGGACACCGGGCGCGGAATTGCGGCGGACCGTCTGGACGCCATCTTCCTGGAGTTCAATCAACTGGACGTGGGCCGCGCCGCCGACCGCAAGGGCGTGGGACTGGGGTTGGCGATTGTCGAGCGTATCGCCGAGGTCCTCGGTTATCCGGTGGCGGTGCGTTCGTGGCCGGGGCGCGGTTCGATGTTCAGCATCGAAGTCCCCATCAGCGAGGACATGCCGCTGCCCATCAGTGTGGTGGCCGCGCAACCGAGCACCGGCAACCCGCTGCCGGGGAGGCGGCTGCTGGTGCTGGATAACGAAGTCGGCATCCTCGACAGCATGAGCGCGCTGCTTGGGCAGTGGGGCTGCGAGGTGGTCACTGCGACCGACCAGGCCGGCGCACTGGTTGCGTTGCAGGGCAGGGCACCGGAGCTGATTCTCGCGGACTATCACCTGGACCATGGCGTGGTGGGCTGTGAGGTCGTGCACCAGTTGCGCGAGCATTTTGGCTGCAGGATTCCGGCAGTGATTATCACCGCCGACCGCACCGACCAATGCCGCCGTGCATTGCAGCGCCTGGACGTGCCATTGCTGAATAAGCCGGTCAAGCCCGGCAAGTTGCGGGCGGTGTTGACCCAGTTATTGGCCTAGCCACTTGATACCCGTCAACACCGGGCGTGACGCTTTGCCTCATGCTGTGGGCCAGATTTCACGGCCGACGGAGAACCCCATGAGTGCCCCCGCAACAACAGCTGCTTCATTCAAGTTGCCCCTGGGCCTGGTGGTCGGCGTACTGGTGATGGTCGGCGTGCTGCTGTTGCCGCTGCCGGCCGACTTGCCGGTGGCCGGGCACCGGATGCTGGCGATCCTCGCGTTTGCGGTGGTGGTATGGATCACCGAAGCGGTCTCCTACGAGGCCAGCGCGATCATGATCACCTCGTTGATGGCGTTTTTGCTCGGCACTGCGCCGTCGCTGCAAGACCCGACGCACCTGATCGGTTCCAGCCCGGCCATCAGCATGGCGTTGACGGGGTTTTCCAACCCGGCGCTGGCGCTGGTGGCCGGCGCGCTGTTTATCGCCGCAGCCATGACCCATACCGGGCTGGACCGGCGCATCGCGTTGGTCACCCTGACCCGCGTGGGTACCAGCACCCGGGGCATTCTCGTCGGGGCAGTCGCCGTGACCATCCTCTTGAGCCTGGTGGTGCCCAGCGCCACGGCCCGCAGTGCGTGTGTGGTGCCGATCATGATGGGGGTGATTGCCGCGTTTGGCGTGGACAAGCGTTCGAATATTGCGGCCGGGATCATGATCGTCGTGGCCCAGGGTACGAGCATCTGGAACGTCGGTATCCAGACGGCGGCGGCGCAGAACCTGCTGACGGTTGGCTTCATGGACAAGATGCTGGGGCAGCGGGTGTCGTGGATCGACTGGTTGATCGCCGGGGCGCCGTGGGCGCTGATCATGTCGGCGGTGTTGTTGTTTTTGGTGTTGAAGCTGCTGCCGCCGGAGAGTGACAGCATTCCCGGAGGCAAGGAGGCGGTGGCGCAATCGCTGGTGGACATCGGGCCGATGACGGGGCCGCAGAAGCGCTTGCTGACGGTGTCGGTGTTGCTGTTGCTGGCGTGGGCGACTGAGGGGCGGTTGCACAGCTTTGATACGACCTCAACGACGTATGCCGGGCTGGTGTTCTTGCTGATGCCGGGGATCGGGGTGATGACCTGGAAGGATGTGCAGTCGCGGATTCCGTGGGGCACGGTGATTGTGTTTGGGGTTGGCATCAGCCTGGGTACGGCGTTGCTGACCACCCAGGCGGGGCAGTGGCTGGGGTCGCAGGTGGTGGCGCATACCGGGTTGGACCAGGTGGGGCCGCTGGGGGTGTTTGCGATTCTGGGGGTGTTTTTGATCGTGATTCATTTGGGGTTTGCCAGTGCCACGGCGTTGACCTCGGCGTTGTTGCCGATTTTGATTGCGGTGTTGCAGACGTTGCCCGGGGAGTTCAGTCGGCTGGGGATGACGATGTTGCTGGGGTTTGTGATGAGCTACGGGTTTATCCTGCCCATCAATGCGCCGCAGAATATGGTGTGTTTGGGGACCGGCACGTTTACGGCGCGGCAGTTTGCCAAGGTCGGGATTTTGGTGACGTTGATTGGGTATGGGTTGATGTTGGTGTTTGCGGCTACGTATTGGAGTTGGTTGGGGTGGATTTGAGGTGGGGGGCATATCCGTTATTTCGGTAACGGCCGCTTATGGTTCCGCTCTTACAGCGGCCCGCTTCGCACTGCCTGCGTTCGGCCTCGGGCTCATTGGGGCAGTCAGATCAAGGTCAAAAGCAAAAGCACAGCGGCCTACCGGCCGGCTTGAGTGTTAAAAACAGAGGCAAGATCCAGGGCGAAAGCAGAGCTGCTTTTCTGTGGGAGCGGGCTTGCTCGCGAAGAACCTGAGASCGCCGCGTTCATCCAGAATG